>DATJTM010000815.1:0-3132 GCA_035503395.1 Luteitalea sp. | reverse complement strand
TCGTTCGCACGTGCACAAGCGCCTGTGACACCGGTCGCATCGCCGTCCGAGGACGTGCAGCCGCGCATCATCGGCGATGCCGGGACGACCGCTCTCGGGTTCAGTGGTCACGTCGATCGGGTGTTCACGATCGAACGTGAGACGGCCTTCAACTACACCGTCAACGTCGACGTCGGTCACTTCCTGACGCGCCACCTGGTGGTCCAGGGCGGCGTGGCTGGCAGTGGCCGCATCGGCGGCGATGCCGACGACCTGCCGTCAGGGAGTGGTGTACCGGCACTCCACGCATTCGGCGGAGCGCTCTGGTACTTCACACCGCGCAGTCTCGCGAGCCTCTACTCCGGCGCGGAGTACTGGTCGCAGGTGACGCAGCGCGAAGGGACCGACGCAGGCGCGGTGCTCGCCAAGATCGGCCTGCAGGGTGCACTGTCGTCTCGCGCCAGCCTGTTCGTCGAGGGCGGCTACGGCATCGGTCTCACGCGCAACGACGAGGGGTCGCCGACGCGCATGGTCGGCCGCTTCGGTGTCCGCATCAAGTTGTGAGGCGATGATGCGCACCGCGAGTCACATCACCACGCACAACGGCGCGATGTTCGTGGCGCTGATGTTCGCAATCACGCTCCTTGTGAGCATGCCGGCCTCGCTCCGCGCGCAGGAGCCCGCGCCGGCCGCTGCGGCCGCGCCTGCCGCCAACGCGCCACCGACCATCTGCGGGCAGCCAGTGGCCCCGCCGTCGCGCCTGCCAGCGCCGGACTCCGGCCCGGTCGTCTATCTGCTGGCGCTGTGCTTCTCGGCGCAGGGCAATGTGTCGCTGATCGGCACCGAGACGTACCTGTATTACGTCCAGCTACGACCGAGCCGTCCGTCGCAGGACGCCTGGGTGGCGTACGACGAGCAGGCGCGCGAGACGATGCTCGCGGACTTCCGTCGCTTGTGGGCCACCAACTTCCTCGACGACCTGACGATCGAGGCCAACGACTACGTCTTCAGCAACGGCGTCGTCGGCAAGCTGGTGACGTACCACCTCGAGGAACGTCAGCGCGCACGCGTCATCACCTACGACGGATCGCGTGTGCTCGACGGCGAGGCCATCGACAAGGCGCTGCGTGAGAAGAACCTCGCGCTCAGGGTCGATGCGTTCACCGACCCGGGCCTGCTCGCGCGCGTCCAGTCGACGATTCGCGACCTGCTGGAGGAGAAGGGCCATCTCGACTCACGCGTCACGCACACGGTGACGGCCCTGGCCGGGTCGCCCAAGACCGTCAACATCACGTTCACCATCGACGACGGGCCACGCATCTCACTGCGCGACGTCGAATTCCTCGGCAATCGCACGTTCGATGACGACGTCCTGTCACGGGCCCTCAAGACCAATGTCCCTCGGACGCTGATCACGCTGGTCAGCGGCGGTGGTCACTACCTGCCGGCGCGCTTCGAGGAAGACGCCACCCTGGTCGAGGAGTTCTATCGGGACCACGGCTACATCGACGCGCGGGTCGGGCAGCCGGAACTCCGCCCGCTCGAAGACTCCGAGGATCGACGCACGCGCTGGGCGCAGCTGCGCGTGCCGGTGCACGAGGGACGGCGCTACCGCATCGGCACGCTCGCCTTCGATGGCCAGCACCTGGTCAGCGCCGACGTGCTGCGCGCGATGTTCAAGGTGAAGGAAGGCGACTGGTACAGCCAGTCGGCGATGCGTGCCGGGCTCGACAAGGCACGGGAGGCGTACGGCGCGGCCGGGCACATGGAGTTCACGGGGTTCCCCGATCTCACGCCACGGCCAGGCGAGCCGGACGATCCCGCCCTCGTCGACATCGTCGTCCGGATCGTCGAGGGCCCGCGGTTCACGGTCAACAGCATCACGTTCAAAGGAAATTCGACGACGCGCGACGGCGTGATTCGCCGCGAGATGCGCCTGCTCGAAGGCGGCGTGTTCAACACGCAGGCATTGAAGGCGACGGTTCAGCGGATCAACCAGCTCGGGTACTTCCGTCCGCTCGAAGGCAACGAGAAGGACATCAAGGTCGAGAAGTCCACGACCCAGGCAGACAGCGTCGACCTGACGATGACGCTGAGCGAGCAGAACCGGAACGCGTTGCAGTTCGGCGGCGGCATGTCGCAGTACGACGGCCTGTTCGCCAACGTGAGCTACACGACCACCAACTTCCTCGGTCGTGGCGAGAGCGTCACCGTTGCTGCGCAGCGCGGCAATCGATCGTCTGTCTATCAGGTGGGCTTCACCGAGCCCTTCATGTTCGAGCGTCCGTTGAGCCTGGGCGTCGATCTCTTCTCGCGCAAGATCGACTTCCTGACCGCGGTGGATCAGGTGGGATACAGCGAGGTGCGCAGCGGCGTCAACGTGACCGCGGGCTATCGCCTCTTCGGCTTCGCGCGCGCCTATCTCGGCTACGGCTACGAAGTGGCCGACACGGCCGTCAGCGACGACCTCGAGGATCTGCTGGAAGGTGGCGGCATCGGCGTGCCGCTGTTCAGCAACGGGCTCGACACCGGTCGCAACACCGAAAGCCGTCTCACACCGACCTTCGTGTACGACACGGTCGATCAGCCGCTGATGTCGCGCCGAGGCCGTCGCCTCACGCTCAGCCTGCCGGTGGCCGGCGGTGCACTCGGCGGCACCGTGCAGTACGCGCGGCCGGAAGCGGAACTGGTGCAGTACGTACCGGTGACGAGGCGAACGGGCTTCGGTGTGCGCGCCAAGACAGGCTGGCTGCGGCCCTACGGGCGCACCGGCAATCTGCCCTACTACCTCCGCTACTACCTCGGTGGCGAGTACGAGCTTCGCGGCTACAACATCCGGTCGGTCGGCCCCACCGATGCCGACAATCGCGGGCTCGGCGGTGACAAGTTCGTGCTGTTCAACGCCGAGTACTACTTCGACCTGTTCGGCCCGGTGCGCGCGTTGCTGTTCCACGACGCCGGCCAGGCCTACGCCGAGGGCACCGCGATCGACATGCGGCAGCTCCGTACGTCCTCCGGCGTCGAGGTGCGGTTCCTCATGCCGATGCTCAACGTGCCCTTCCGCCTGATCTATGCCTGGAACATCTATCGCGACACCTTCCAGCCGGCGCGCGCCCTCAAGTTCGCCGTCGGTACCACCTTCTGATCTGATCC
>DATJTM010000814.1:0-6516 GCA_035503395.1 Luteitalea sp. | reverse complement strand
GAGCGAGCGGCCGGCGAGGATGTAGTCGGTCTCGTTGCGGATGCGTTGCGAGACCGCCAGGCCAACCAGCAACTGCACCGACAGGTACGCGAGGATGCCCACCAGCAGCCAGTTCATGCGGCGGGATCCTAGCAGTCGTCGGGCGCCGGAGCGATGGCGGTCCGCGGAGAACTCGCTGCGCTAGGGGACGACCGTCACGCGCAGATCGCGCGTCGTCTCGTTGCCGGCGAAGTCTCGCGCAAAGACGCGCAGCACCCGCGGCCCCGGGGCCAGCATCGACGTGTCCCACACGCCGGACGTGGCCACGCCGTCCCGATAGCTCGTGGTCAGCACGTAGAGGAACTGCGTGCGTTGCGCGCCATACACGGGAATGCCGCTGCCGCTCGCGTACACCTGCCGCGGCGCGTCGGAGTCGCGGCGCTGCCGATCGAAGCGCAGCATCGTCGACGTGTCGGATAAGCCCGCTATCGGCTGCGCATCCGCGTCGAGCACCGCGTAGCCGGCCGTGTAGAGGCCGAGTCGCCGCTGCGCCACGTTGCCGTTGGCTTGATCCCACGCGTCCATCACGATGCGGACCCGGCCACGCACGACGACGGGCTCGAGCGGTGGCAGGCGCCGCGGACGCGCAGGGCGTCCTCGTCGTCGCGGCGGTGCGGGCCCCTCGCGATCGGGATTGAGGGGCTGCCAGGCCTCGTCGAACAGGCGCACACCGCTGGCGGCGATCGTCGGCGCGATGTCGTCCTCGAACTGCAGCAGCCGGAAGTGGAGCGGGTTGAACTCCTCACCGGCCCAGCCGACGTTCAGATGCACGTGGTTGAACGCGTTGATCGAGCCCACCACGTCGCCGACAGAGAATGCGGCACCACGCTTCACGCGCATCCTGATCAGCAGACCTTCCGCGTCGTATACCGGTGCGAACCGCTGAAGGTCGACCAGCGGCGCGTCCACCTGCGACGTGCGTCGCGTGGCTTCACGTCGGCGCCCGGCCCGCATGTGGATGTAGGCGAGGTCGCCGATCCGCAGCGACTCGTTCAACGTCTCGAACGCGCCGGTCGAGATCGGGCTGGCGACGGTGCCGTCGCGGACCGCGCGCACGAGCGTCCCCTGTGGTTCGCGGACGTCGAGACCGGCGTGGAAGCGTCCCTGCCCCGCCTCGCCGCGGGCCTCGCCGAACGTGCCGGCGACCTCGTGCGGTCCGTCGAGGGGCGCAACCGGCCACAGCAATGGCACGCGGCCGAAGCGCTCGACGTCGAACGCCGGCTGATGGACCGGTGGTGGTGGCGGGGCCAATGGCGTGGCGCTGAACAGCGCGCGCAAATCGGACCATCGCGATCCGGCCTTCTGGTCGACCGCGGGAGTCAATCGACGAACGTATGCGTTGCCGGCATCGGCGACGAGCAGATCAGGCAAGGTCCCGGCAGTCGCGCGCACCAACGCGAGCCCAGACGGCCGACGAAAGCGCGCGGCGCTGCCGTCGGCATTCTCGAAGCCTGGTGCGCCGCCTGCCACGACGAAGGGATCGCCGCGCCGCGGGAACGCCACGATCGTGCCGCCCTCGTCGGCGACGAGCACGCCGCCGTCGTGGTCACTGGTCACGGCGATCGGCCGCTGCAGCCCGATCACCGCTGAAGTGAGGCTCGTCACAGTGCCGTCGGGCGCAATGGCGCGGATCAGGCCGTTGCCGGTGTCGGCCACGAGGATCTGACCGTCCTCCGCGATGGCGACGCCCGAGGGTGTATCGAAGCGTGCGTCGAACGGCGATCCATCGACGAATCCCGTCACGCTGCCGCCGGCGAGTGTCCGCACCTCGCCATCGGGATCGATCGAGCGGATGCGGTCGTTGTACGTGTCGGCGACGATGACGTGGCCGCTCGGGTCGACGGCGACGCCGACCGGACCGTTGAAGCGCGCGGTCGCTGCCGGCCCGTCGCGCTCGCCGGCCACACCATCGCCCGCCAGCGTCGTCACCTGCCCGTCCGTGGCAATCCGGCGAATCGCGTGATTGCCCGTGTCAGCAACGTAGACGACGCCCGTGGCATCGACCGCGAGACCTGATGGCGTCGAGAAGCGCGCCTCGGCGCCCTGTCCGTCGGCGAAGCCGCGACCGCCCCCGGCGATGGTGCTGACCTGTCCGTCGGTGGCGATCCGCCGGATGCGATGCGAGTCGCCGGCATCGGCGACGATGACGGTGCCGTCTGCGGCGGTGACGATCCCGAACGGCTCCGAGAAGCGGGCGTCCCGCGCCGGCCCGTCGTTCCAGCCGATCCGCCCGTCGCCCGCGAGCACGCCGACGCGGGCCACCCACGTCGCCGGCTTGTCCGGGGCTGGCGGCACTCGCGTCGCCCACCACGCCAGGATGGCGACGGCGCCGACCGCGAGTACCAGCAGCCACCATCGCCAGACACGAACGCGCACGCGACAGTATCGCCGGTCGCTGCGGCCGGGGCCGTCCGTGGCATGCTGGACGCATGTTCCGGACGATGGGGGCGACAGGACTCGTGGCACGGCGAACCGTGCTGTCGATGGTGCTGGGTGCGGCGATGGTCGGCGGCAGCGCGTCCCCGGCGCAAGCGCAGAGCGGATCAGACGCGCCGAGGCTCATCACGCCGGCCGACCTCGAGCCCGTGCTGCAGGACAAGACCACCGTCCTGCTGCACGTCGGCGACAAGGCCGAGTACGACGCGGAACACCTGCCCGGTGCCCGACATCTCGACGTGCGCACGCTGGCCATCGCCCCGCAGAGCGGCGCGCTCTCGCTGCAGGCGTTGCCGCCGTCCGAGCTCGAGGCGCGCCTCGAAGCCCTTGGCATTTCGGACGCGTCGCGCGTCGTGATCTACATGGGCAGCAGGAACGCGATCACCCAGTCCACCCGAGCGGTGTTCACGCTCGACTACGCCGGCCTGGGTGCGCGCACGTTCCTGCTCGATGGCGGCCTGCCCGCATGGAAAGCCGCTGGCAAGTCCGTCACCACCGAGGTGCCCGCTCCCGCCGTCGCCGGCAGCCTGACCATCGCTCCGCGCGCGGCCGCGATCGCCGACCTGGCGTGGGTGCGCGATCATGCCGGCAGGCAGGGCTCCGCCGTCGTCGATGCGCGGTTGACGCAGTTCTACACGGGCGAGAGCGACAACAACGGGCGCATTCCGCGTCCGGGGCACGTCGCCGGCGCCGTCAGCCTGCCGTTCGAGTCGTTGCTGCGGCCCGACGGCACCTTCAAGTCGCGCGCCGAACTGGAGTCGACGTTCACGTCAGCGGGCATCGCCGCCGGCACCACGGTGGCGACCTACTGTCATATCGGGCAGCAGGCCACCGTCCCCTACGTAGCCGCGCGACTGCTCGGTTACGACGTGAAGTTGTTCGACGGTTCGTACGAGGAGTGGAGCCGCACCGAGAGCGCTCCCGTGAAGAAGGGAACAGAGCCCTAGACGCCTTGAAAGTCCTGCACACGTCCGACTGGCACGCCGGCAAGCTGTGGAAGGGGCGCTCGCGCCTCGACGAGCTCGCCGCCGTGCTCGACGATCTCGCGCACGCGATCGAGCGCGACCGCATCGATCTCGTGCTGATGACCGGCGATATCTTCGACACGCCGTCACCATCGGCCGACGCCGAGCGTCTCGTCTTCGGCTTCTTCCGGCGGGTCGGCCGGCTCGGTACGCCCAGCGTCGTCATCGCCGGCAATCACGACAGCCCGACCCGCGTCGAGGCGTGGGGACAGCTGGCCGAACTCGCGCAGGTGACCACGGCGGGCCTCCCGAAGGTGGCGGCCCGAGGCGGATGCGTGCGCGTCGAGACGCGAGCCGGCCTCGCGTGCGTCGCGATGGTGCCGTTCGCGCCGGTGGCGCGTCTGGTCTCGGCGCAACAGCTTGGCGAGGCACCCGAACGCGCGCCTGGCAGGTACGCGGCGGAGATGCGTCGGCTCGTGGCGCGGACGTGTGACGGCTTCGAGCCAGGCGCGGTGAACCTGCTGCTCGCGCACACGCACGTCGAAGGTGCCCGCCTCGCCGGCACCGAGCGGCGTGTGCACGTCACCGACGACTGGGCGGCGTCGGTCGATACGTTTCCAGCACACGCGCAGTACGTCGCCCTCGGGCACGTCCACCTGCACCAGTCACTCGACGCGGCGGCCGCGCCGGCCTGGTACGCAGGCTCGCCGATGCAGCTCGATTTCGGTGAGGAGGGCCAGGGCAAGGCCTTCAACGTCGTCGACGTGCGTCCGGGCCAGCCGGCTAGAGTCGAACCCAGGCCGTACGCCGGAGCGAGACCGCTGCGCACGATCACGGTGTCGCCAGATCGGATGGACGTCGATCCGGCGCAGGTGGCTGACCAGCCGCACGTGCGCGTGGTGGTCGAGGTCGTCGGCGGCCCCGCGCCGGCCGACATCAACCGGCGCGTCCGTCAGGCCATTCCCGGAGTGGTGAGCGTCGACGTACGCGTCACGTCGCCAGACGCCGGCGCGCGCGAGCGGCTCGCGCCCCGCACCGACGGCACACTCGACCCGCGCGGTCTCTACTCGCGCTACCACGAGGTGCGGCACGGGAGTGCACCGTCGCCGGCCGTGCTGCACGCCTTCGACGACTTGCTCGATGCCGTCCACGTGGTGGAGGTGACGTCGTGAGGCCGATCACGCTTCGCGTATCCGGCTTCACCTGCTTCCGGGAAGACCAGCCGGCGCTCGACTTCAGCGCGCTCGATCTCTTCGCGATCACCGGTCCGACGGGCGCCGGCAAGAGCTCCGTGCTCGACGCCATCACGTACGCGCTCTACGGACGCGTACCCCGGATGGGCAAGCAGGGCGTCCGCGAGCTGATTTCTCACGGTCGTGATCGCCTCACCGTGATGCTGGCGTTCGCGGTCGGCGGCCAGCACTACGTGGTGAGCCGCACCACGCGCCGATCCGGCGGCACGCAATGCCAGCTCGACGCGTTGCACGGCAACGCCTCGACGCCCGTAGCCAGCGGCGTGAAGCCGGTCGGCGAAGCGGTGACGCGGATTCTCGGGCTGGACTACGACGCGTTCACGCAGGCCGTGCTCCTGCCGCAGGGCGAGTTCTCACGCTTCCTGAAAGGTGCCGCGGCCGACCGTCGCCGCATCCTGCAGGAACTGCTGCGACTGACGCTCTATGGCCGGATGCGCGAGATCGCTGGCCAGCGCCACGCCACCGCGCGCGCCCGCACCGCGGCGCTCACGCAGCAGCTCGAAGGGCTGGAACTCGCCACGCCGGCCGCGTTGGCGCTGCAGGAGAACGAGCGTCGCGATCTGGTCGCGTCACTCGAATCGCTGCGGGCGGCGGTCGAGGCGCGCCGGGCGGAACGCGAGGCGATCAACGCACGCGTGCAGCTGCACCGGGAGCGGCAGGCGAGAACGCTGGAGTTGCACGCCCTCGACGCGCAGGCCAGTGAACAGGAGAGCCGGGACGCGCGTCTCGAGCGAGCCCGCGCCGCGCGCGTGGCGACACCGTTGCTGGATGTGCTCGAAAGAGACGAGGCCGCGCTGCGTGGACGCGAGCGCGATCGAAAGACCGCCGCCAGTGAGGCTCGGACCACCCGTGCCGCCGAGACCCGGGCTCGAAAGACGGAGGCCGACGCGCGCGCGGCGGCCGCGGAGATCCCGTCGCTGCAGGCGCGCATCGACGCACTGCGGAGCCTCGAAGGCCGTCTCGAGCACCGGGCCGCACTCGAGCGCGATCATCGTCGACTCGAGGTCGAGTCGCGCGACGTCGACCTGCTCGTCGGCGACCAGGCGCGCCGCTGTGCCGCTGCCGAGAAGGCACACGCGGAGGCGGTCACTCGCCTGCAGACGGCCGACACACGTCGTCAGCAATCGGGATACGACGACGTGGAGCTGTCGGCGTGCGAGGCACACCGCGATCGGGCGATCGAGCTGCAGCGCGATCGCGAAGCGGTGCCGGCGGCGATACGGCGCGTGCTCGCGGCCGAGGCCAGGCGCGACGAGGCGCGCCAGACGCACGATGCGGCGCTGGCGGCGGTGGAAGACGCCAGCGCAACGCACGACCGCGCCATCGTCGAACGCGACGCCGCGTGGCGCCACCAGCAGACGCTGTGGGACCGGCATCGGGCGATGACCTTGCGAGCCCGCCTCGCGCCAGGACATGCGTGCCCGGTGTGCGAGCAGCACGTCGACGCGGTGCCAGCCGTGGTGCCGGGTCCGGACCAGACGGAAGCCGACGACGCAGCCAACGAGACCGCGGAGGCCGTGCAGCTGGCGGTGATTCAGCTACGCCAGTCGAGCGATGCAGCGAGCCGCGCAGCGGCGACGGTGCAAGGGGCGGAACACGATTTGGCGCGACTGTCGGAGGACGCGACCGGCCTGCAGGCGCGTATCGCTGCGGGCGACGATCACCTGCGACGCGCGGTCGATGCATGCATGCCTGCGAACGCGGCAGATGCCGTCGCGACCGCCGATGCGTGGATCCTGGCGCGCCTCGCCGTGTTGCGCGAGGCGCGCACGATGGCCGAAGTCGCAGCGCGCGAGTGGCAGGTCGCGCGGGAAGTTGCGGCA
>DATJTM010000813.1:0-2591 GCA_035503395.1 Luteitalea sp. | reverse complement strand
GGATTTCCGTCGTGCCCTGCTGCAGTTCGGAGCGAACGAGGCTGAACCGCCGCGCGTCCGCCTGGACGCGGACGGCGTACGCGCTGTCGCCGACCGCCGCGGCCCTGGCCCGGCCCGTGCCCGCGACCACGAAACTGCCGGACAGGACCTCGTCACCCTGATGTTTGACGACGGGCTCGGCCTCCCCGGTCAGGAGCGCCTCGTCAAGTTCCAGGCCGTCGGCGTGCAGGACGGTGGCGTCGACACTGACCTGATCGCCGGTACGAAGGTCGAGGATGTCGTCCTGGACGACCTCGCTGGTAGTGATCTGACGGAGCTGGCCGGCACGGATGACACGGGCCTGCGGGGCGGTGAGGATGGCGAGGCGATCAAGGGTGCGCTTGGCGCGCATTTCCTGAAATATCCCGATCGCAGCGTTGGCGACGAGCACGACGCCGAAGAGCGCGTCCTGCGGCGGGCCGACCGCGATGACGATGACGAACAAGACGCCGAGGATCGCGTTGAACCGGGTAAAGACGTTGGCGCGCAGAATCTGCGTGACGGTGCGCCCGGCGGCCGACGGCGCGTCGTTAACGAGACCGGCCCTGACGCGATCCGCGACCTCCTGCGCGTCAAGCCCAGCCGTCGCTTCATCCGGCGCCAGGGTCACTCTCTCATGCTTGACCTGCGCCGCCTCACCCCAAACCCCCGGCGGAATGCCATCGACGCCTTATCGGTTCCTATCTATTGGCAGCCGCTGCCGCATCCACGCCTTCCGACCGCACGTCCGGCGTGCGCGCACGGCTCAGGCACCCCACCTCACAAGGCAACATAGAACATACGATGACGACGCTCACAGACCTGCTCCCCGACCGCGATCCGCACCGACAGAACTCCACAGACCAGGGAGGCGCGCCGGACGCCGACGCGGTCTTTGGCGCGTTCGCGAAGTGGGCCGAGGACCAGGGCCTCAGCCTGTATCCGCACCAGGAAGAGTCGCTGATCGAGATCGTCACCGGCTCGAACGTGATCCTGTCGACGCCCACCGGGTCGGGTAAGAGCCTCGTCGCCGCCGGCGCGCACTTCGCGGCCCTGGCCAATAATCAGAAGAGCTACTACACCGCGCCCATCAAGGCCCTGGTGTCGGAGAAGTTCTTCTCTCTCATCGACATGTTCGGCGCGGCCAACGTCGGCATGATGACCGGCGACGCGAGCGTCAACCCGCGGGCGCCGATCATCTGCTGCACCGCCGAGGTCCTCGCCAGCATCGCCCTGCGCGACGGCGCGGACGCCGACGTCGATCAGGTCATCATGGACGAGTTCCACTTCTATGCCGACCCCGACCGGGGCTGGGCGTGGCAGGTCCCGATCATCGAGCTGCCGCGGGCGCAGTTCATCCTGATGTCCGCCACGCTCGGCGACGTCACCAAGTTCGAGAAGGACCTGACCCGGCGGACCGGGCGAGACACCGCGGTCATCAAGAACGCCGAGCGCCCCGTCCCCCTCGTCTACTCCTACCTGGTCCAGCCCCTCCACGAGACGCTGGACGAACTGCTCACCACCAATCAGGCGCCCGTCTACGTCGTCCACTTCACGCAGGCCGCCGCCCTCGAGCAGGCCCAGGCCCTGATGAGCATCAACGTCTGCACGAAGGAAGAAAAAGCCAAAATAGCCGAAACAATAGGAAATTTCCGATTTGCTTCGGGCTTCGGCAAGACTCTTTCGCGACTCGTAAGGCACGGCATCGGCGTCCACCACGCAGGCATGCTCCCCAAGTACCGGCGCCTCGTGGAAACCCTCGCGCAGGCCGGCCTCCTCAAGGTCATCTGCGGCACCGACACTCTCGGCGTCGGCATCAACGTGCCGATTCGCACCGTCCTGTTCACGGGTCTGTCCAAGTACGACGGCAAGCGCACCCGCCTGCTCCAGGCCCGCGAGTTCCACCAGATCGCAGGCCGCGCCGGCCGGGCCGGTTACGACACGAGCGGGCGCGTGGTCGTGCAGGCGCCCGAGCACGTCATCGAGAACGAGAAGGCCCTGACCAAGGCGGGCGACGACCCCAAGGCCAGGCGCAAGGTCGTCAAGAAGAAGCCCCCGGAGGGCTTCATCAACTACAGCCAGGCGACGTTCGAGCGCCTGGTCGCGGCCGAGCCCGAGCCGCTGCACTCCAGCTTCCGGGTGACGCACGCGATGGTGCTGAACGTCATCGACCGCCCCGGCAACGCCTACCAGGCGATGAAGCACCTGCTCACGGACAACCACGAGGACCGCGCCAAGCAGCGCAAGCACATCCACCGCGCGATCGAGATCTACCGCGCGCTGCTCGCCGGCGGCGTGGTCGAGCGCCTCGACGAGCCGGATGAAGAAGGCCGGTACGTCCGCGTCACCGTCGACCTCCAGTACGACTTCGCGCTGAACCAGCCGCTGTCGCCGTTCGCCCTGGCCGCGATCGAGCTGCTCAACGCCGACGACGAGACCTACGCCCTCGACGTGCTGTCCGTCATCGAGTCCACGCTCGACGATCCGCGCCAGATCCTGTCGGCGCAGCAGTTCCGTGCCCGCGGCGAGGCCGTCGCCGCCATGAAGGCCGAAGGCCTCGAGTACGAGGCCCA
>DATJTM010000812.1:0-4737 GCA_035503395.1 Luteitalea sp. | reverse complement strand
GAGTGAGCCGCCGCCGACGTGCACGTACGCCGTGACGCCGACGACGCAGTCGATCTCGAGCGGCGGCGGCGCCATGAACGGCTTCACGGTCAGTACGCCTGCCAGCTGCACGTGGTCGGTGGGCAGCGTCGCGTCGTGGCTCACCCTGAGCGGGCCCTCGAACCGCACGGGTGGTGGCACGGTGGTCCTGACCGCCGCCGCCAATGCGGGCAGCATCCGTTCGGCGGCGTTCACGATTGCCGGCCAGGGGGTGACGATCCAGCAGGCCGCCGCGCCGGTCGTGACGCCCAGCGATACCGACGGCGACGGCATGCCCGACGAGTGGGAAACGCGCGCCGGGCTCAACCCGTCGTCGGCGCTCGGCGCCGATGGCGCCAACGGCGATGCCGACAACGACGGGCTGACGAACCTGCAGGAGTACCAGCGCAAGCTGCACCCGGTCGGCAACGTCCGACGCTACCTCGCCGAGGGCGTCCAGTCCGACTTCTTCAACACCCGGATCGCCCTCATCAACCCGAGCGCGACGACGACCGCCAACGTCCAGCTGCGGCTGGCCGGTCCGCCCGACCAGGACGGCGTGGTGGCAACGCGTGAGCACTGGCTGACGCTTGCGCCGCGGCGCCGCGCCACCGTCGACGTGTCGACGATTGCCGGCGTGACCGGCTCATTTGCGACGACGATCGAGTCGAACACGCTGGTGGTGGTCGATCGCACGGTGTCGTGGGACGGCACCGGCTATGGCAGCCATGCGGAGACGGCCAGCGAAGCGCCGCGCAACACCTGGTACTTCGCCGAAGGCGCCACGATGGGCGGCTTCAACACCTTCTACCTGCTGTTGAACCCGGGCTCGAGCCCTGCCGACGTCACCATCACGTACCTGCGGGCCGGCCGCGTGCCGCGCAGCAAGACCTACCAGGTGCCGGCCGGGGCGCGCCAGACCGTGTGGGTCGACATGGAACGGTGGGACGACGGCGACTCGCTGGCGGCGGCCGAGGTGTCGGCCCGCGTCGATGCCACGGCGCCGATCATCGCCGAGCGCGCCATGTACCTGGATCGGAACGGGCAGACCTTCAGCGCCGGCCACGACAGTGTCGGGCTGACCGCGCCGTCGACGCGCTGGCTGCTGGCCGAAGGTGCCACCGGCGCCTACTTCGATCTCTTCATCCTGATCGCCAACCCGAACACGACGCCGGCCGATGCGCGACTGCGCTTCCTGCTCGGCGACGGCACGGTGATCGAGCATCGCCAGCAGATTCCGCCGCTGTCGCGCGAAACGGTGTGGGTCGACGCGCTCGGACTGGATGCGAGCCTGATTGCGCAGAACCCCGCCTACGCGCGCCTGGCGAACACCGCGGTGTCGACCGACGTGATCGTCGACAACGGCGTCGGCGTGCTGGTCGAGCGTGCGATGTGGTGGCCGGGCGATTCGTCGACGTGGGCCGAGGCGCACAACAGCGGCGGCGTCACGCAGACCGGCACGCGCTGGGCGCTGGCGGATGGGGAAGTGGGCGGCGCGCGCAACACGCAGACCTACGTGCTCGTCAGCAACCCCGGCGACACGGCGGCCTCGGTCACGGTGACGCTGCTCTACGAAGGACAGGCGTCGGAGACCCAGACGTACACCGTCGGCGCCAACAGCCGCTTCAATCTCGCGCTTGGTGAGACGGGCTTCTTCCCGAACGCGGTCGGCAAGCGCGTCGGCGTCCTCATCGACAGCGCCAGTACTCCGGTCGTCGTCGAACGCGCGATGTACAGCGACGGGGGCGGTCAGAAGTGGGCCGCCGGCACCAACGCGGTCGCGACGCGACTGCAGTAACAGCCTGCAGCCTACGAGCCTACGGCCTACGAGCCTACAAGCCTACGAGCCTACAAGCCTACGGCCGACTGCCTGCCTGTAACGTACGCGTCGCGCCTTCACTTCCCCAGTCGTAGGCGTCGAGCTTCAGCTCGACGCGCAGGCAGCCCGCAGGCTGCAGGCTGTGATCGGTAGGGACGGCTCGCCGAGCCGTCCGGACGCGCCGGCGGCGCGTCCCTACCAAATCACACTCTGTTCACAAGCCCGCGCGCCAGGGTCAGCAACATCTCGATCGCGACGTCGTTGTGGCCGCCCTGCGGCACGATGATGTCGGCGTAGCGCTTGCTCGGCTCGACGAACTCCAGGTGCATCGGCTTGACGGTGCCCAGGTATTGCTCGATGACCGATTGCACCGTCCGGCCACGCTCGGTGATGTCGCGCTGCAATCGTCGGATGAACCGTGTGTCATCGTCGGCATCGACGAACACCTTCACGTCCATCAGGGCGCGCAGCGCGGCGTCGGCGAAGATGAGGATGCCTTCGACGATGATCGCGGCCCGGGGGGAGACGGGCTCACGCGCGTCGAGGCGGTTGTGACGTGCGAAGTCGTACTGCGGCACGTCCACGGACGCGCCGGCCTTGAGCGCGCGCACGTGCTGCACGAGCAGGTCGGTTTCCAGGGAATCGGGATGGTCGTAGTTGAGGGACGCCCGTTCCTCGAGGCGCAGCTCGCTGCGATCGCGGTAGTAGCGATCGTGTTCGAGCACCGTGACCTGGGCGTTGCCGAGCGACGTCGTCAAACGGCGCACCACGGTCGTCTTGCCCGACCCCGAGCCGCCAGCGATGCCGATGATGATGGGCGCCACACGATCCGTCATGGATCGTGATCGTACGGCGTTTCGTCGTCGCCCGACTTGTCGGGCGGTGCACGGCAACAACGCGAGGTCGACCGGACCGACGGACAAGTCCGTCGGCTACGAATCGATGGTAGTCGTCAGTGAAAACGTTCCTGCCCCGTGCGCATGCGCTCGGTCAGTTCGGCGCAGAAGGAGTGCAGGTCGGCCGGGTTGAAGGCGAGGCGCGTCAGGACGTCGCCTTCGATCGGTCCGTCGATCTCGGCGATCAGCGGGCCGAAGCCGGCCAGTTTCGCGATGCCGTTCGAGAGATGGACGACGTCGCAGATGGTGCTCTGCACCGCCGACGGCGTGTGGTGATTCGTGATCGCGGCGGCGACGCGCTCGGGGAGTCCCCAGTGCCGCGCGACGTGTCCGCCCAGTTCCGCGTGATCGACGCCCAGCACCTGGCGTTCGGCCTCGAGGCGCGACAGCGTGCCGCTGGTCCAGGCCGTGCGCAGGGCGGTCAGCGTCGCTTCGTCAATGGCCTCGTCGAGGACGACCTTGCCGACGTCGTGCAGCAGGGCGGCGGTGACGGTTTCGGGCGGCACCGGCGTGCGGGCGCGCTTGGTCACCAGTTCGGTGGCGAGCGCACACGCGACGGCGTGCTGCCACAGGCGTCCGGGCTGGAGGTCGAAGGCGGGGAGCGGCTTCAGGAGCCGCGGTCGCACGCCCTCGGCAATCGCCAGCGACAACGTCGTGCCGACGCCGATGCGCATCAGCGCGTCGCGAATCGTGCTGACCGACGGCAGGTGGGCCGTCCAGGCCGAATTGGCGAAGCGCAGGACGCGCGCGGTCAATCCCAGGTCGAGCCTGACGGCCTCCTCGACGTCTCGAATCATCCACTCGGTCTGGCTGAGGAGTGTAACGAGTCGCGTGGCCGTTGCCGGCAGCGGTTCGAGAGCATCCGCCTGCCGGAGCAGGCGCTCGCGCGTGAGCGGCGAGGGGGGGCGGTGGTCTGGGGACACCATGATGGGAGCTTTATCGGCGCGATGGCCCCGCTTCTGCAGTGAACGGCGTGTCAAAAGGTGGCGACGATGGCCGCAGCCGCCACCGTGTCGGCCCGCGTGAACCCGGGAACGGGTTCGTTGCGATAGTTCACTTCATGCGACAGCTTGAGCGCCAGCACGGCGTTGAGGGCGGCCTCCAGCGCCGCGACATGCGACACCCGCCAGTCGCTGGTGCGCTGCACGTCGGCCTTGAGCGTCGCGTCGTTGGAGATCCGGTTGCGGCGGCTGAACTCCCACTGATGCCGGACGCCGGCATCGAAGGTGCCCAGGTACCGTCCCTGACCAATCGTGCGGTCCTCACCGATGTACCCGAATCCGGAGTCGACCGACAGGCGCTGCGGCTTCGACTGGAACAGGATGGCGGTGACGCCCGCCGCGCCATCGACGCTGTGATCGATGCCCGCGAACGTGTTGCGGAGGTACGTGCCGCGCGCGAAGAGTTCGGCCCGCTCGCCGATCTTGCGGGCGGTGCGGAGCTGACCCGTCAGTCGGCGGGCGCGCACCGTGCCGTCGGTCCGGGTGCGCAGGTAGTTCGTCCGCGTCTCCACCCGCCAGAGCCCCGGGGTGATGACCACCTCGGCTCCGCCACCGATGGTCTGGGTGCTGGCGGTCCCACCCGTCGACACATAGGAGAGTTCGGCTCGGCCCCGCACCAGTTCCGGCTTCTTCACCGGCGGCGCCGATGGCCTGGCCGCCTGCACGACGACGGGCGGTGCCAGCAGGGCGGGCGGGAGCAGGGCCGGCGCGACAAAGGCCGACCGGGGCAGCAGGGCAGGGTCGATGGTGGCCGGCAGGGGCGGCGCGGACATGGGCGCAGGCCCCTGCAAGAGCGTCAGGACAATCCAGAACGTTTCAAGCATTGGACACGAGCGGCACGGAGGGCAGGCCGGCCTGCCTCAGTGTAGCGCGTTGGTACGCATCAGCCGGGAACGACGAACGACGAACGACGAACGAAAGACGGGAACCGGGAACCGGGGCATCGTCCTCCCACGCGTAGGCGTCGAGCTTCAGCTCGACGCTCAGGGGCGGCGACGTGAAC
>DATJTM010000811.1:0-6135 GCA_035503395.1 Luteitalea sp. | reverse complement strand
CCGCGAGATGTCGCGCATCCGCAACGAGAAGATCGGCTTCATCTTCCAGTCGTTCAACCTGATTCCCGACCTCGACGTGTTCGACAACGTCGACGTGCCGCTGCGCTACCGGCGCATGCCCGCGAAGGAACGCAAGGAGCGGGTCGAGCGGGCGGTGGAGATGGTGGGGCTGTCGTCGCGGCTTCGCCACCTGCCGTCGCAACTGTCGGGCGGACAGCAGCAGCGCGTGGCGATCGCCCGCGTGTTGGCCGGCGATCCGAAGCTGATTCTCGCCGACGAGCCGACCGGCAATCTCGACACGCTGATGTCGCGGGAAGTGATGGACCTGCTCGAGCGCATCCACGAGGAAGGCACCACGATCATCATGGTGACCCACTCACCCGAGTGCGCCGCCCGCGCGCCGCGGCACATCCACCTGCTCGACGGTCGCGTGCTCGACACCGACGCGCAGCTGTTCGAGGAACGCACGCTACCCAGCCTGGCCGCCGCCATCCAGTAGGAGACACCGATGCTGCTCCACAACATCTGGATCGCCTGGAAGAGCCTGAAGCGCAGCCCGACGCTGTCGCTGCTGATCGTGTCGTGCATCGCGCTCGGCATCGCGTTCGCGACGACATTCGCGACGGTACGGCATGCGTTCACGAAGCATCCGCTGCCGGACAAGGAGCCGGTGCTGCGCTACGTCCGTCTCGACAACTGGGATCCGCGCACGGCATATCCCGGCGACAGCCTGAACTCGCTGCCACCACAGGTGACCTATCGCGACGCGATGGAGCTGCGACGCTCGACGCTACCCGCGCGGCAGACGCCCACGTTCCGAGCGCTGTTGACGGTTATACCGGATCCCGCCATTAGCCGGCCGTCACGGGAGGACATCCGGCTCGCCGAGTCCGACTTCTTCGAGATGTTCCAGGTGCCGTTCCGCTACGGCGGCCCGTGGACGCGTGAGGCGGACACGAAGCAGGAGCACGTCATCGTGCTGTCCGAACGCCTGAACGAACGGCTGTTCGGCGGTCGCAACAGCGTCGGGCAGACCCTGAAGATCGAGACACGCGACTTCCGCATCGTCGGCGTGCTGGCGGGCTGGCAGCCGACGGTCCGCATGTACGACATGACCGGCAGCGCGCTCAGCGAACCGGAGGCGGTGTTCATGCCGTTTGCGATGGCCGTGCCGATGCAGATTCGCACCGCCGGCAACAGCGACGGCTGGGGCACGCAGGCTGGCACCGGCGTCGCCGGTTTCCTGAACTCCGAGACGTCGTGGTTGCAGTACTGGGTGGAGCTGCGTTCGCCGGCCGACGAGGCAGCCTATCGCTCGTTCGTCGAGAGCTACATCACCGACCAGAAGAAGGTCGGACGCTTCGCGCGGCCGATGAACTATCGCGTGTCGAGCATCGCGACGCTGATGACCGACTTCCAGATCGCGCCGAAGGAGACGTTCGCGCTGCTGCTCGTCGGCCTGCTGTTCCTGGCGGTGGCTGCCGTCAACTTGATCGGCCTGCTGCTCGGCAAGTTCCTCGCGAGGGCCAACGAAGTCGGTGTACGGCGGGCACTCGGGGCCTCGCGCCGCGACGTCTTCATGCAGCACCTGGTCGAGTGTCAGGTGGTGGCAGTCCTGGGTGGCGCCATCGGCGTCGTGCTCGCGGCCGTGAGCCTGCGAGCTCTGAACGCCTACATGCTCGACATGACCAATCGCGCCGGGCTGTTCTCGCTCGACTTCCGGATGCTGTTGCTCGCGCTGGCCCTGTCGATCACGGCCGGCCTCATCTCGGGCGTCTACCCCGCGTGGCGGATCTGCCGTCTCGCTCCAGCCAACCACCTGAAGGTCTGAGGCTCGCCATGCATCTCGGTCCCCTCGTCCGCGCCATGCTCCGCAACAAGGTCCGCTTCGGCTTGCTGGCCGTCGAGGTCGCCCTCACGCTGGCCATCGTCGCCAACTGCGTGAGCCTGATTCTCGAGGCCCGCCGCGAACTGACCCGCCCGTCAGGCTTCGTCGACGAGCAACTGCTGCTCGTGACCGCCACACCCTTCAACGAGGCGTTCCGTGAAGTCGCCTACCGCGACACCATCGTCGATCAGGACCTCGCCGCGCTGCGCGCCCACCCTGCCATCGAGACGGCGACCAACAGCGGCTTTTTGCCCTGGCAGGGTGGCGGCAGTTCGACGATGTACCGGCGTGACTCGAAGGCAGAACTGGTGCGCACGCAGATCTACGCCGCCGACGAGAAACTCCTCGATACGCTGGGCGTCCGCCTGGTGGAAGGTCGCGCGTTCACGCGTGAGGACGTGTTGCGCAACACCGAGCAGCTGCGCGCGCTGAACGACACCGAGCGACAGCGCGACGCGTCGGGCCTTGCCGCGGTCAAGGTCACCGTGCCGGCGATCATCTCGAAGGCCTACGCCCAGCTGATGTTTCCGGAAGGCCAGCCCCTCGGCAAGACGTTCGAGGACGAGGACGGCGACCGCTGGCAGGTGATCGGCGTGATCGACACCTTCTACAACCCGTACGCGTGGAAGATCGGCGAATACGCGACCTTCTACCCGCGGCGGCAGGGTAGCTACGAAGGCGGCACGTCATATCTGGTCCGCGTGAAACCGGGGCAACTCACGGCCGTCGAGAAGGGCGTCGAAGGCGTGCTGGCCGGCGTCAACGCCAACCGGACCTACCGCGTGCGGACGGTTCCCGACGTGAAGCGTCGATTCCTGGGGAGCCAGACGCTGATGGTGCGCCTGCTCTCGATCGTGATCGTCGTGCTGGTGTTCGTCACGGGGCTCGGCATCATGGGGCTCACGTCGTTCTCGGTCGCGGAGCGCACGCGGCAGATCGGCACCCGACGCGCACTGGGCGCAGATCGCGCCGCCATCCTGAAGCACTTCCTGCTCGAGAACTGGATCACGACCACGGTCGGCATCGTGCTCGGCGTGGGCCTGGCGATCACGTTGAACATGACGCTGCTCAGTGAGGTGGACGGGCCGAAGATCACGCCGGGCCTGCTCGCCATTGGTGCCGCGCTCCTGTGGCTGGCCGGGCTGCTGGCAACCCTGTGGCCGGCCCTGCGGGGCGCGCGGGTCGCGCCGGCGGAAGCCACGCGGAACATCTGAACCCGTCCGGCGTACCCTAGCCGCGTGCCTGCGCAGCCGCTGGCCTGCCTGATCGTCGAGGACCAAGCCCCCGTCGCGGAGGCGCTCGAGGTGCTGTTCTCGCTGCACGACGTGCCCACGCGTCGGGCGGCAGATGCCGTCGACGCGTTGGCCGCGATCCAGTCGGGCGGCGTCGGCGTCGTCCTGCAGGACATGAACTTCTCGCCGGGTGAGACGTCCGGCGACGAAGGCGCGGCGCTCTTTCGGGCCATTCGTGCCGCCGATCCGTTGATGCCGGTGCTGCTGATGACGGCGTTCACGTCGCTCGAACGCGCCGTGGCGCTCGTCAAGGCCGGCGCTGCCGACTACTTCGGCAAGCCGTGGGACGACGTGCGGCTGGTGGCGAGTGTGCGCGAGCTGCTGGCGACGCGGCGGGCCGCGACCGATGCTGCCGCAGGCCGCTCGATCGCGGGCGACACGGCTGCAGCAACCGGCCCTGACCTCCGGGGCCTCGTCTTTGCCAGCGCCGCGATGGCGCGGGTGGTCGATCTCGCCGTCCACGTCGCCACCGCCGACGTGCCCGTGCTCATCACCGGTCCGAACGGCGTCGGCAAGGAGAAGCTCGCCGAGATCATCCAGGCCAATTCACCGCGGGCTCGCCGGCCGTTCGTCACGGTGCACGTCGGCGCACTGCCGGACACGCTGCTGGAGGCCGAGTTGTTCGGCGCCGAGGCGGGCGCGTACACCGGTGCGCAGCGTCGCCGCATCGGCCGCTTCGAAGCCGCCCACGGCGGCACGCTGTTCCTCGACGAGATCGGCACGCTCTCGATGGCCGGGCAGGCCAAGCTGCTCCGGGTGTTGCAGACCGGCGAGTTCGAGCGGCTCGGATCCAGTACCTCGCTGCGCAGCGACGCACGCCTCATCTGCGCCACCAACGTCAACCTCGATGAAGCGATCGCCACCGGTCGGTTCCGCGAGGACCTGTATTTCCGCCTCAACGTCATCGAGCTCCCGATCCCGGCGCTGCGCGACCGCGCCGAGGACATCCTGCCGATCGCGCGAGCGCTGCTCTCCAGTGCGACGGGACCCGGTGCGACACGACTGTCGGCCGGCGCCGAAGATGCATTGCTGGCGTATGCATGGCCCGGCAACGTGCGTGAGTTGCAGAACCGGCTCCAGCGGGCCCGACTCGTAGCACGCAGCGATGCGATCGCCCCGGACGATCTCGGACTCAGTGTCCCGCTCCCTGGCAACGGACGCAGCCTGCTGCCCGACGGCGAGCCGGAGCGCCAGGCGCTGGCCGATCTCCTGCGCGTGCACGACGGCAGCGTGTCGCGCGCCGCCGAGGCCCTCGGGCTCTCGCGGCAGGCGCTCTATCGCCGCATGGAGCGCCTGGGCGTGACGCTCGAACGCCGACCGAGGGGCTGACGTGTTCCGCCTGCAGACGCGCGTGCTGCTGGCGATCGTCGCGTGCGTCACGGCGACGCTGACGGTCGCGGCCATCTGCGTGCGGTCCGGGTTGCCGCCCGTCGCCACCGTCGCTGCGGCCGCCACGGTCGGCGGCATGCTCGCCCTGATCGCCGCGCGCATCGCCACCGCGCCAGCGCGTCTCGCTCTGCGCGCACTCCACGACGGCGTGATGGGATTCGCCGAGAGTGATTTCGCCACGCGGCTCACGCAGCCGTCACCCGATGAAGTGGGTGAGCTCGTCGCCGTGTTCAACCGGATGGGTACGGTGCTGCGCGACGAACGCGCCGAACTGATTCAGCGCGAGCTGCTGCTCGACACCCTGCTCCAGGGCGCGCCGATGGCCATCCTGCTCGTCGATCAGCGCCAGCGGATCGTCTTCGCGAACGCTGCGTGTCGACGCGTGTTCCACGGTGTGACACGGCTGAACGGGCGCCTGCTCCACGACATCGTCGACATGGCGCCGGTGGCATTGCAGGCGTCGCTGCGCCGGCTCGAGGACAGCCTGGTGTCGTGGGACGAGGACGGCCACGAAGAGAGCTACCGCGTCCTCGTCCGCGCCTTCCATCTCAACACCGTCCCGCATCGCCTGCTCGTCGTCGAACGGATCACGCACGAACTCGCACGGCAGGAGACCGCCACGTGGAAGAAGGCGATCCGCGTGATGAGTCACGAGTTGAACAACTCGCTCGCGCCGGTGAGTTCGCTTGCGCATTCAGCCCGTATCGCGGCCGAGCGTCCCGATGCGGCCACGCGCCTACCTCCCCTGCTCGACACGATCGCCGAGCGCGTCGCGCACGTCACCGCTTTCCTCGAGGGCTACGCACGCTTCGCCAGGCTACCGGCGCCACGTCAGGAACTCGTGCCCCTCGCGCCGTTCCTTTCCGGGGTGGGTGCGCTCTTCCCATTCGCGCTCGAAGGCGATGCTTCAGGCGACGGCTGGTTCGATCCGACGCAGGTGCAGCAGGTCCTGATCAACCTGCTGAAGAACGCCGAGGAGTCGGGCAGCGCCGCCAGCGAGGTGCGCCTGCAGGTCGAGCGTCGCGACGATGGCGTGCGGCTGACGGTGCTGGATCGTGGAACGGGAATGGACGAGGACACGATGCGCAAGGCGTTGCTGCCGTTCCACTCCTTCAAGAAGACCGGGGCCGGGCTGGGGCTGTCGCTGTGCGCGGAGATCGTCGACGCGCATCGCGGTCGCCTGCATCTCGCGCGACGTCAGGAGGGTGGGATGGCCGTCAGCGTGTGGCTGCCGGGGAGAACGACGTAACTTCAGCACGCTGGCTACCATGACCGACCGAACCGACCGACAAGTCGGTCGGCTACGGTCTGGATCAGGATTGCGCGCCCCAGCGTGAGGTTGTGACTTGCGTCGCCGTCGAGCTTCAGCTCGACGGTCAGTGATGCGTCGAGTTCCGTGAGGCGTAGCCGTCGGACTTGTCCGACGGTCAGTGATGCCTGTCGGTCGGACGAAGTCCGGCCGCTACACCTGTCCGATCGCGTCTTCGCGATCGACGGAACCGACCGACAAGTCGGTCGGCTACGGACTGGCAGTCAGTCGAATGCCAAAGCGTCGAGCTGAAGCTC
>DATJTM010000810.1:0-4164 GCA_035503395.1 Luteitalea sp. | reverse complement strand
AGCGCGTTAGTACCCGGACGCTGGAAGATGCCGATCGCGACCGCGGGCTGATTGTCGAGCAGGCTGCGCAGCGAGTAGCGGCTGGAGCCAAGCTCGAGGCGCGCGACGTCAGACAGTCGCGTGATCTGGCCATCCGGTGTCGCGCGGACGACGATGTTCCCGAACTGCTCCTCCGTCGTCAGACGGCCCTGGGTGTTGATCAGCAGCTGAAACGCCGTGTCGGACGGCGCCGGCGGCGCGCCGAGCACACCCGCCGCCACCTGGACGTTCTGCTCGCGAATCGCGCGGACCACGTCGGTCGCGGTCAGCTCGCGCGCGGCCAGCTTGTCCGGGTCCAGCCAGACCCGCATGCTGTATTCGCCCGCACCGAACACCTGTGTGGCGCCGACGCCCGTGATGCGCGCGAGCTCGTCCTTCACCTGGAGGTGCGCGTAGTTCGACAGGTAGAGCATGTCGTAGCGCTGGTTCGGCGAGACGAGGTTCACCACCATCATCAGGTCGGGCGACGCCTTCTCGGTGACCACGCCGATGCGCTGCACTTCCTGCGGCAACCGCGGCAGCGCCTGCGCCACGCGGTTCTGCACCTGGACCTGCGCCTTGTCGAGGTCGGTGCCGAGGCCGAACGTGATGGTCAGCGTCAGCAGGCCGTCCGACGTCGACTGCGAGAACATGTAGAGCATGCCCTCGACGCCGTTCAGCTGCTGCTCGAGTGGCGCGGCGACCGTCTCGGCGATCGTCTTCGGGTTGGCGCCCGGGTACGTTCCGCGCACGACCACGGTCGGCGGGACGACCTGCGGGTATTCGCTGACCGGCAGCACGAACAGCGCGAGCGCGCCGGCGATGGTGATCAGGAGCGAGAGGACGGCCGCAAAGATCGGCCGGTCGATGAAGAAGCGCGAGATGTTCACTGCGCCTCCTTCGGTGCGGCCGGACTGTTCGGCGAGCCGCCGCTGCCAGTTGGCGCCTGCGCCGCGGCCCGCTGCACCTGGACCTTCGCGCCCGGACGCACACGCTGCAGCCCGTTGACGATGACGGCGTCGCCGGCGTTGATGCCGGTACGCACGACGCGCAGGCCATCGACGATGGGGCCGAGTGTCACGGGACGGGCCGACACCGTGCCACCGCCATCGACGGTGTAGACGAACCGCTTGTCGAGATCGGTGCCGATCGCCCGGTCTTCGACGAGGATGGCGCGATACGCGCCCTTGCCGGGCATCTGCAGCCGCACGAAGAGTCCGGGAGTCAGCGCGCCGTCCTTGTTGTCGAAGATGGCGCGCACGCGGATGGTGCCGGTCGCGGGGTCGAGCTGGTTGTCGAGGAAGTGCAGCTTCCCTTCCCGACCGAAGGACTCATCGCCCGACAGCGCCATGCGGATCGGCAGGCTCGTGGCGCGGCCGCCGCCGGCAGCACGCGCCTGGCCGACGTTGCCGAGGAACGTCTGTTCGTCGGCGTCGAAGGCTGCATACATCGGATCGAGCGACACCACGGTGGTCAGCAACGTGCCCTCACCGGGTCCGCTCGACACCAGGTTGCCTTCGGTGATGATCGCGCGTCCGACACGGCCTGAAATCGGTGCCACGACGCGTGTGAACTCGAGGTTCAGCTCCGCGGCTCGCAGGGCCGCCTCGACGGCGGCGATCTGCGCTACGACCTCCTCGGCGACGGACACGCGGCGCTCGAACTCCTCGCCGGCCATCGCGTTTTCGCTCGTCAGCCGCTTGGCGCGTTCCAGTTCCGACTGGGCGCGCCGCTGTGTCGATCGCGTCCGCTGGAGCTCGGCCCGCAGCCGGTCGGCTTCGGCCTGGAACGGCCGCGCGTCGATCTGGAACAGCAGGTCGCCCTTGCGAACGAGGGCTCCTTCACGGAAGCGCACGCTCGAGACGTAGCCGGACACGCGCGGCCGCACCTCGACCGTGTTGACGGCTTCGAGCCGGCCGGTGAACTCGTCCCACTCGGTGATCTCCTTGCCGACGGCGTCGGCGACCGTGACGGTGGGCAGCATCGGGCCGGCCGGTTGGGCCGCGGTGCTGGTGCAGGCGCCGTTCGCCAGGGCGACGGCGGTCAGGAGGAGGGCGGACGCCGCCACGAGGAGGCGCCGGCTTACGGATGCATGACGGGGCTGGACTGCTGGCATGACCCGACAAGCATCGCGGTCGGACGGCCCCGGAACAATCGGGCGGAGGACGCACGTGAAGACCGGGCGAAGGTCGCACGACGGGCCCGATCGTTGAGCCACCTGCGGGATTGGCCTTTCGGACAGGTTGACGATGGGTCCGACAGCCCATCGCCGTCACCCGGCCGGTCGCCGCATAATCGGAGGAGTCCGCTCCCCGGAGTCGCCTGGACCATGGACGCACTTACCGACCACCTGCCGCCGCCCGCCTCGACGGGAGATCCCTGCCTGCCGCCTGACATCCAGGCACGGACCCGGAACCTGACCGCCGCGCTCTCACGGGCGGTCGACGAGCGTCGACGGGCCGAATGCATGGCCCACATCCAGAGCGACGCCGTGCAACTCGCCCTCGACGTGCTGGTGGCCGGCGAAGACATCACCGGCTACTTCAAGGCGTTCATCAAGTCGCTGGTCGACAACTGCGAGAGTCACGCCTGCGGGGTCTGGCTGCTCGACGACGAGGGCGAGTGCTGCGACATGTGGCTGGCCTACATCGGCGGCCAGTTCTACACCGCCGACAGTGAGGGCTGGGCCTCGATCGCCATGCCCAGCGAGGCGATGGCGGCGCACCTCCGCGGCTTCACGCCGGGCTGGACGCAGACGGTGGACTACCCGGGCGACGACCCGCGCCTGCCCGACGCGGTCCGCGCCTACGACCGGGACAACGGCGTCGCTTCGCTGCTCGTCGCGCCCCTCACGCTCGGGCCGCGCACCCTCGGCTGGATGGCCCTCGCCACCGGCTGCACCAACGACTGCGAGGCGGTGTGGCGCCAGGCGGTGATCGACGCCACGGCCCGCCAGGCGACGCTCGCCCTGCACCATCACCGTCAGTCCGAACGGAACCGCCTCGAAGTGCGTCGGCAGGCGATGCTCGAGGAACGCAACCGCATCGCGCGCGACATTCACGACACGCTGACGCAGGGCTTCGCGGCGATCCTGATGCAGTTGCAGGCAGCGCAGCGCTCGGCCCCCGACCTGCCGCCGCAGGTCGCGCGCAGCCTCGAAACGGCCGTCGACCTCGCCCGCTCGCACATGATCGAGGCCCGGCGCTCGGTCGGCACGCTGCGCCCGCGTCAGGCCGGTGAGGAAGACCTCGCGACGTCGTTGTCGAACATGGTCTCGCTCGTCCGCCGCACGACGGAGATTCCGATCGACCTGAAGGTCGACGAGTTGCCGACGATGGGCGGCATGGAGCGCGAGGTGCTGGGCATCGCCCAGGAGGCACTGACCAATGCGGTGCGCCACTCGCGTGCGAAGCGCATCGCGGTGCGGGCGTCGTCGGCACGCGGTCTCGGACTGCGCGTGTCGGTCGCCGACGATGGTCGCGGCTTCGCCGAGGAGCGCGGCAACGGCGGCTTCGGCCTGACCAGCATGCAGGAGCGGGCCGAGCGCATCGGCGCCGCACTCACGGTCGTCACCGCACCGCGGGCCGGCACCGAAGTCGTGCTCGCCTGGGAGCCGCCGTCCTTCTCGATCCCCGGAGACCGTCATGCCGCACGGTGACGTCGCCGGGCTGTTGCCGCCGCACGCGGCGGAGATCGTCGGTCGCTCGCGCGTGCTGATCGTCGACGACCACGCACTGCTGCGCACGGGCGTCGCCAACATCATCAATCAGGAAGCCGACCTCGAAGTCGTCGCCGAGGCGACCAACGGCCTCGAGGGTGTCGAAGCGTATGAACGACACCGGCCTGACGTCGTGCTCCTCGACCTGCGCATGCCGGTCATGGAAGGTGTCGACGCGATCCGCCGCATCCGCGAGATCGACGGCCTGGCGCGCATCATCGTGCTGACGACGTACGACTCGGACGAGGACATCGCCCGCGCCCTCACCGCGGGAGCCAAGGCGTACGTCCTCAAGGACATCTCCGCCGACGCGCTGATCGCGTGCATCCACGAAGTGCTCAGCGGTCGCACGTATCTTGCGCCGGCCGCCGCAGCCAAGCTCGCCGAGCGCGTGACCCGCGTGCAGCTGACGCCGCGCGAGCTCGCCA
>DATJTM010000809.1:0-2872 GCA_035503395.1 Luteitalea sp. | reverse complement strand
TCGTCGGGTCCCGTCTCGACGAGGGTGCGCACGCTGACTTCGGCGTTGCGTCCCAGATTGCCGTGAGTGAGCATGGCGCCCTTGGGCTTGCCGGTGGGCCCTTTGGGCAGCGTGTCGACGAGCCACACGGACCGGGGGTATTTGTAGGCAGCCACCCGAGCCTTGACGTAGTCGCGTAACTCGTCGACGGTCACCTCGGCCCCCTTCTTGAGGGCGACCGCGGCGCCGACTTCCTCGCCGAGCGAGTCGTGCGGAATGCCGATGACGGCGGCTTCGGCCACATCCGGGTGCTCGTAGAACACTTCCTCGATCTCGCGCGGGTAGACGTTGTAGCCGCCGCGGATGATCATGTCCTTGGTCCGGTCGACGATGTAGAAGTAGCCGTCCTCGTCGATGCGTCCGACGTCCCCGGTGTTCAGCCAGCCGTCGACGGTGATCGTGGCCTTGGTGGCGTCGGGCAGGTTCCAGTAGCCCTTCATCACGTTGTGGCCGCGAATCTGGATCTCGCCGGTCTGCCCTTGCGGGACCTCGACTCCATCCAGATCGACCACCCGCATCTCGACGCCGTCGATCGGAGTGCCGATCGAACCCGCCTTGCGGGGCCGGCTCGGGTGGTTGAATGCGGCGGCCGGCGAACTCTCGGAGAGCCCGTACCCCTCGAGAACGGTGCAACCGAAGGCCTCTTCGAAGTCGGCGAGAACCTGGACCGGCATCGCCGCGCCGCCCGACACGCAGACCCGAAGACTCTGCGTCGCATCGGCTTTGGCTTCGTCGGCCACACCGAGCAGCGCCGAATACATCGTCGGGACGCCTTCGAAAACCGTGACGTGATCGCGCTCGATCACCTCGAGGGCCTTGCGCGGGTCGAAACGCGGGATGAGGGTCATCATCGCGCCTGCGAGGACCGAGCCGTTGAGCCCGCACGTCAACCCGAAGACGTGAAACAGCGGCAAGCAGCCCATCACCACGTCGTCGGGTCCCGTCTCGACGAGGGTGCGCACGCTGACTTCGGCGTTGCGTCCCAGATTGCCGTGAGTGAGCATGGCGCCCTTGGGCTTGCCGGTGGTGCCCGACGTGTGCAGGATGACCGCGACATCGTCGTCATCGCGCTGCACCGGGGATTCCTGTGCGGGCAGGTCGGCGATGAGCTTGGCCAGCTCGGCGTCGTCGGCCACCCAGCAACGGGCGCGCACCTCGGCCGCGCCGGCGGTGGCCTCCGCGGCGAAGGCCGGTGCCGCGAACAACGCCTTGGCGCCGCTGTTGGACAGGTAGTAGGCCACCTCGCGGGACTTCAGGAGCGGGTTCATCGGAACCGCGACCGCACCCCGGTACATGATCCCGTAGAAGGCGATGGCGAAGGCCGGGGTGTTCGGCAACATCACGCCCACCCGATCGCCGGGCTCGACCCCGGCCCGCTCCAGCAGCGTTGCGACGCGAGCGGCCGCGGCGTCGAATTCGGCGAAGGTGAACTGCAAGTCGTCGCAGCGCAGTGCCACCCCGCCGGGGTTGCGATCCTTCGACGCGACGAGGTTGGCGCTCAAAGCGGTCATGGTGGCCTCCTCCGAAGTGCTTGACGTGCTGTTTCCAGGGTGATCCCCACGGCGCCACGCCACAATGTCCTCGCCGACAACGCCGAATCACGTTCGCTGTTAACACGCACATCAGCCGATACCCAGGCATAGGGTCTCGGAGTATGGGAACGGCATCGAAAAGCCGCGCGCGCAGCGCGGCAGCTGATCCGCACGTGATCGCGCTGGGCAAGCTGATGCTCGCCCAGGCTCCGGGACTGGGCAAGGCGATGGCGGAGCTACTCTGCCGCGAGATCGATGCGTACCGCGACGGCACCGTCGTCAGCAAGGCCAAGGTCGCCGAAAGTTGCGTAGCCAACGTGACTTTCATCTTCGACTCGCTCGCCGGCAACGAGGATGCCGACGTCTCGATCGCCGCTCAAACCGGTACCGCCCGCGCGCTCGCCGGTGTGCCGCTGCCCGCGGTGATGACCGCCTACCGGATCGGTTTCCGATTCATGTGGGAAAAGACCCTCGCGACCGGACGCGAAGCCGCGATACCCACCGACTCGATCCTGGACGCTACGGCGCGCGTCTTCCTCGCCCAGGACACCTTCGTTCAGGCTATGAGCACCGCCTACCGCCAACAATTGACCGCGCAGATCCTCGAGCGGGAAGAAGAGCGGTCGGCGCTGGTGGAGGCGCTGCTGTCGCGACGGATCACCGACCGGCACAACCTGTGGGAAGCGGCCGACCTGCTGCGGCTGCCCACGTCGGGACCCTATGCCGTCGTCGCGGCGGAACTGCCCGCGATCGGAAAGCTTGGACTGCCGACCATCGAGAACAAGCTGTCGGTGCGCGACATCCGATCGGCGTGGCGACTGCTGCCCGACCTGCAGGTCGGCATCGTCCACCTGCGGGGCCCGAAGACGGCTGATGCGCTCGACGCGCTTGTCGAGGTGCTTCGGCAGGCCGCGAGCGCGCGAGTCGGCATCAGCCCGCCGTTTCACGAGTTGGCCGAAACCAACGACGCCCTGCGCTTCGCGCGGTTGGCGCTCACCGGAAAGCCGGCGGCCGATTCGCTCGTCACCGTGTTCGACGACACCCCGCTGGCGATAGCGGCGGTCAGCGCACCGGAGGTGATGGCGAAGATCGAATCCTCGGTGTTGGGCCGGCTGAACGCGCTGCCGGACGACGAGCGCTCGATCCTGCTCGACACCTTCCGGGCGTGGCTTCAGGCCGGCGGCTCCGCGAATGACACTGCGGCGAAGATCTTCTGCCACCCCAACACCGTTCGCCACCGCCTGCACCGCATCGAGGAGCTGACCAACCGATCGCTCGCGCGGCCACAAGATCTCGCCGAG
>DATJTM010000808.1:0-5958 GCA_035503395.1 Luteitalea sp. | reverse complement strand
TAGGGCCGGCTGTCCCAGCCCGGCCCCGCGAGCTCACCGGACTGACGCTTCGTATAGAGTGCGCGACATGCCACGCCGGACTCCGACTTCGTTCACCTGGACGCTCGCCACTGTCGCCCTCGTCGGCTGTGGGCTCGGCCTGACGGCTGCACAGACACCCGCGCCGGCGCCGGCACAGGTCGCCGCGGCGCCGCCACCAGCTCCGCCCTCGGCGCCAGCGAACGCGGCGCTCAAGTTCGAACGGCAGGAGATCCGTGGCAGCTACGGCGTCGGTTATGCCATCACGACCGCCGACATGAATGCCGATCGACGCCCCGACGTCGTCGCCATCAGCGGCACGCAGGTGACCTGGTACGAGAATCCGTCGTGGAAGGAGCACGTCGCGCTCGAGGGACAGACGCCGAAGGACAACGTCGCCTTCGCACCGCACGACATCGATCGCGACGGGCGGATGGACGTGGCGCTGGCCGCTGCCTGGAATCCGCGCGACACGATGGGCGGTGGCACGCTCCACTGGGTGCAGCAGGGGCCGACCGGCGCGGCTGGCACCCTGCGCAACATCTCGAGCGAGCCGACGCTGCATCGCATCCGCTGGGCCGACGTCGATGGCCGCGGCGGTCCCGAGCTCATCGCCGCACCGCTGCACGGCCGTGGCACCGCGCCGCCCGAGTGGAACGGCCAGGGCGCCCGCCTGCTTGCGTTCACGGTTCCGGCCGCGCCAGCCACCGAGACGTGGCCGTCGCAGACCATCGACGACACGCTGCACATCGTCCACAACTTCACGCCGGTCCGCTTCACCCGGCAGGATCGCGACGAGCTGCTCGTCGCCAGCCGCGAAGGCCTGCACCTGTTCACGCGGGCCGACGATGGGAAGTGGTCTCGTCGGAAGATCGGCGAGGGCGCGCCCGGGGAAATCAAGGTCGGTCGCGTCGGTGGGCGTCGGATGCTGGCGACCGTCGAGCCATGGCATGGCACATCGGTCGTCGTCTATCGCGAGCCCGACGGTGGCGTCGCCTCCGATGCGCTCTGGCCCCGGACGACGATCGACCCTTCGCTTACAGGTGGCCACGCGCTCGCATGGGCCGACCTCGACGGCGATGGCGACGACGAACTGGTCGCCGGCTGGCGCGAGGGTACGGGCGGCGTGGTCGTCTACGACGTCACGCGCGACGGCGCGCTGCAGTCTCGCACGCCGGTCGATCTGCAAGGGATGACGGCCGAAGACGTGGCCGCGCAGGACCTCGACGGCGACGGCAAGCCCGAGATCGTGGCCTCGGGTCGGAAGACGTCCAACGTCGTCATCTACTGGAACCGTTCGACGCGCCGCTGAGGGTAGCGAGCCGGGCGGCGTTCCGCCCGGGAGCCTGCGCCGTTATTCCTCAGCGGAGGCTCCCGTGAATCCATCGTTCGTGCCGCGCAACCTGGTCGTGCTGTCGGATGGCACGGGCAACAGCGCGGCCAAGCTGCAGAAGACCAACGTCTGGCGGCTCTACGACGCCCTCGACCTGCAGGGCGGGCGCCAGCTGGCAATCTACGACGATGGCGTCGGGACGGCGTCGTTCAAGCCGCTGGCCGTGCTCGGTGGCGCCTTCGGCTACGGGCTCAAGCGCAACGTCCTCGACCTGTACGTCTTCCTCTGCCGCAACCATACGGTCGACCCGCGCGATCCCGCCGTCGCCGATCGCACCTTTGCATTCGGCTTCAGCCGCGGCGCCTACACGGCCCGGGTGCTCGCCGGCATGGTCGCGACGTGCGGGCTGATCACGGCGTCCTCCGACGCTGAACTCGCGCGGTTGTCGCGCTGGGCCTACCGCCACTACCGGGCCGAACGATTCCCGCATCGCTGGACCGCCCGTCTCGGTCGCGGCTTGCGCGATGCTGCGCTGCACCTGTGGGAACGGCTTCGCGGCAAGCGACGGTTCGATCCGTCGCTCACCCGTCGCGTCGACATCGAGTTCCTCGGCGTCTTCGACACCGTCGCGGCATACGGCCTGCCGGTCGAGGAACTGACACGCGGCTGGGAGAAGTGGATCTGGCCGATGCTCCCGAAGGACCGCGTCGTGTCACCGCGAGTGAAGCGGGCCTGCCATGCGCTCGCGCTCGACGACGAGCGCCAGACCTTCTTCCCGCTGCTCTGGACCGAGGCAGGCGAGAAGGCGGATGCCACCAACGTCCACGAGGAGCGGCTGACGCAGGTGTGGTTCACCGGCATGCACTCGGACGTCGGCGGCGGCTATCCCGACGATGGGCTGTCGTTCGCGCCGCTGGCATGGATGGCGCGCGAGGCGGCGCACCGCGGACTGCGCTTCCGGTCGACGTTGTGCCGCGACGGGGAAGCCGTGCCGGCCGAGTGGCTGGAGCGTCAGTCGGTGTCGGCCCCGATGCACGACTCTCGACGTGGCCTCGGCGTGTACTACCGCTATCATCCGCGCCCGGTCGAGCGGTTGTGCCACGACGATCACGTCGACGTCCGCGTCGATCTGCCGAAGATTCACGCCAGCGTGCTCGAGCGCGTGCGGGACGGCGTCGATGGCTACGCGCCCGTCGTCCTGCCGGGACGGTACGCCGTCGTGACGACCGCCGGCGACATCCTGCGCGACACCGATGCCGCCGATCCGTCATCGCCTGACGGCAATCCGTTCGAGCATGCGTCGCAGCGGCTCGCGCGTCGTGTCGGACAGGAGGACGCGCTCAACGCGGTGTGGTGGCGGCGGATCGTCTACTTCCTCACGGTCGTGGTCACCGGTGTCCTGTTCCTCATGCCGCTCTGCCCGGCGCGCGAACGCCTGACGTTCGCCGGATGGTCGTCCTCGCTGCTGTCGTCCGTCGTCGGCCTGCTCAATTCCGTGCTGCCCGGCTTCATGGGCTGGTGGCTCGAGTACTACGAAGGCAGGCCGTATCAGTTGGTAATTGGTGGCATCGTCGTGCTCGCGCTGATCGGCATCAACGGCTGGCTGCGCGTGAAGACCGTCGATCGCATGCGGGCCGTGTTCACACGGGTCGGCTTGCGTCCACAGCAGGTCGGGCCAGTGGCCTCGCCGACCGATGCCGTGTATCGACTGCGTACGAGTCCCGTCTACAAGCGGGCGTTTCACCTGATGTCCTACCATGTCGTGCCGCACGTGTTCGGCCTGAGCATGCTCGCGCTCCTGGCGTTCGTGCTGCCGCTGCGGGTCGCGTTCGACCTCCAGAGCCGCGCCGCGGCACTGCCGGCATCGACCTGCCGCAGCCAGGATGCGGCGATCGAACTCGAGCAGCCGGTCACGCTGGCGCTGTCGCCGCGTGCGCTGTGTGTCGCAACGGATCAGAGGGTGATCAAGGGGCGCAGTTACCGCATTGCCATCGAACTGCCTGCGGCGACGGCCGTTGATGCAACGCTGGCCCCCGAACGTCGTGACACCGGTGGCTGGGCCGACAGCCGTCTGACGCCGGGCGGCGACGGCTACTCGTCGCTCGAGGCGCCGGGTGGCACGATGCTCACGCGTTTGCTGCTGGTGACGGCCCTGCCGTTCCGTCGCGAACTGCGGGCACCGTGGTTTGCCGTGATTGCACAGGTCGGCATCGCAAGTCCGCAGCGCGTATCGGTTCGCGATGGCGAGACGCTGGTGGCCGATCGGGATGGTCCGCTGTCGTTCTACGTCAACGACGCGGTGCTGCCGTGCCCGTCGTGGGACTGCTTCTACCGCAACAATGCCGGCGCACCGGCGCGTGTCACGATCACGCCGCTGGCCGCCGTGATGGCCGACGCCTCACACTGATCGCAGACGATGGTGTCCGACTGACTCGCATGCCGAAAGCCGAACCTGCCGCCCCCCGCCGCATCCGCCTGTCGACGGAGCGCGAGTCGATGCTGATCGAGGCCATCCAGGCCCACTTCGATGCGGAGTTCGACGAGCCGTTGAGCGAGTTCCGGGCTCGCGCGCTGCTCGAGTTCTTCGTGCGTGAACTTGGCCCGCCCGTCTACAACCAGGGCGTGCGCGACGCCGTGGGCGCCGTGCAGCAGAAGCTCAACGACATCGAAGGCGACGTCTACGAGGTCGAGCCGACGCGCTGAGCACGTCTCCGCCGCGGCGTGGCCGTCGTCGGGCTACGATGCGCACATGCAGGCCGAGCGGCGGCACCATCTCTCCATGCTGCGGTCCTACACCGCTGCCGATGCGTTCACGATCGGCAACGCGGCGTGCGGTACCGTGGCGTTGTTCCTCTGCCTGGAGTACCTGGCCGACGGGCACGTCCGCTACCTCTGGACGGCGATTGCGCTGTTGCCCCTCGCGTTGCTCTTCGATGTGCTGGACGGGTACGTCGCGCGGCTCGACCGTCGCCGGCAGTCGCGCCTCGGCGCCGACCTCGACTCGCTGGCCGACGTCATCTCGTTCGGCGTGGCGCCGGCCGTGCTGGGATACACGCTTGGCCTGCGCGGCGGCTGGGACATGGTCGTCCTCACGTATTTCGTGGTCTGCGGCGTCAGCCGTCTCGCACGGTTCAACGTGACGTCGTCGTCGCTGGCCGATGCGACCACGGGCAAGGTGAAGTACTTCGAAGGCACGCCGATCCCGACCAGCGTCGTGATCGTCGGGCTGTGGGCGGTGGCGCTCGCAGCGGGGCACGTCCACGACCAGTTGTGGCTCGGCGCGGTCCGTGTGGCCGGCGCGACGTGGCATCCGTGGTCGATCGTCTACGGGCTCAGCGGCAGCGCGATGATCAGCGCGACCTTACGCGTCCCGAAACCATAACGGGTGTCACAACATCGGCCTTCGTCATCCGGCCGTCGGGGGGGGGGGGGCGGATCGGCCTTCGCCGCTCTCACGCCTCCGTCCGACAAGTCGGACGGCTACGTCCGGTCTATCCGACCATCTTGAGCACGACCGTACGAAGGCCGGCAGCGTGAGCCGGTTCACCTCGCGCCGACGTCAGACGCCAGCACCGGCTTCACGTCGAGGACCGGGGTACCGTCGATCGCCTCGAGGCCGTCGACCTCGAGGCTGTCGGCCGTGACCGCGGTCACCGTCACCTCGTGCAATCCGACCGGATTGGGGCGATCCGGTGATCGCGTCGCGAACACGCCGAGGGCCGGGCGCGTGCGATCACCGCGCGGGTGGACGCGCCGGACGGTGCGATCGCCCGCGTGCAGCCACGTGAGGACGACGATCCGGTCGCCGGTTTGCAGACCCTCGAGCGCCTCGCGATATGACGCGCCGATGTCGATCCGGGCCGGCGGCGCGCCCTCGTCGGGCTGGCGCGGCGCATTGGTGCGCGACGTGAGCAACGAGCGGACGACACCGACCGGTTCGAGCGTGATCGTGGACATCGGGGTGCGTCCAGCCTACAGCGGGGCCGACGCTCAGGCACACCGTCAAGCGATAATGCGCCCACGGACGCGGGATGGGCCCGCTCCTCGGAGGGTGTCGTGGCAGGACGACTGGCAGGCAAGCGCGCGCTGATCACGGCCGCCGCGCAAGGTATCGGGCGCGCCAGCGCCGAGGCCTTCATCCGCGAAGGCGCCCAGGTGGTCGCCACCGATATCAACGCCGCCGCGCTCGCGACGCTGACCGGCTGCGAGACCGCGGTGCTCGACGTGACCGATGGCGCGCAGGTCGCGGCCCTTGCCGAACGGCTCGGCGCCATCGACGTCCTGTTCAATTGCGCGGGCACCGTGCACAGTGGTTCGATCCTCGACTGCACCGACGATCACTGGGACGTCGCCATCCGGCTCAACGCCACGGCGCAGTTCCGGATGATCCGCGCGTTCCTGCCGGGCATGCTCGCGCAGGGGCGCGGCTCGATCATCAACATGTCGTCGGTCGCCTCGAGCGTCACCGGCGTGCCCAACCGCTTCGTCTACGGCGTGACCAAGGCGGCGGTGATCGGCCTGACCAAGTCGGTGGCCCAGGACTTTGTTGGCCGCGGCGTGCGCTGCAACGCGGTGTGCCCGGGCACGGTGGAGACGCCGTCGCTGCA
>DATJTM010000807.1:0-6412 GCA_035503395.1 Luteitalea sp. | reverse complement strand
CCTGGCGATGACCTCGTCGAGGTCGTCGACGAACTCGTCGCCGGCGAGATGGCAATGGGTATCGATCAACATACGGAGACGGCAGTCGGTAGTCGGCGAGTCGGTAGTCGGGGACGGCCTTCGTCATTCGGCCTTCGGCCTTCGCATGAAGGCCTTGGGCCTTGGGCATTGGGCCTTGGAACAGCCTTCGTCATTGGGCCGTCGGAGTCAGCCGCGTCGGGATCCGAATCAGTTCGTAGCCGTCCGACTTGTCGGACGGTTCCGGCGTGGGCGTACGTCGCTTGCAGCGCACGAGCGCGGTCCTACGCGAGGTGGCGATGACGGACCGCTCGGCCTTCGACTGCCGCTCAGGCCGTCCCGAGCTACGTCGAGGGACGGAGAGCGGTCCCTACCTCACGTGTCCCGTCCATGCCGCATCGACGCGGCGACGTTCCTTCGTCGTTCGTCGCTCTACCTGACGCGCGTGCCTGGCGTCGGCGGCGTCTCGAACGAAATGAGCTGCGCCTTGCCGTCGGTGTCGGCGGCCAGCACCATGCCGTGCGACACCAGGCCCATCATCGGGCGCGGCGCCAGGTTGGCGACGAACACGATCGTGCGGCCGACGATCGCGTCGGGTGCGTAGGACTCGGCGATGCCGGCCAGGATCGTCCGCTCCGACGCCGGGCCGTCCTGTACGGTTAGCTTCAGCAGCTTCTTCGACTTGGGCACGGCCTCGGCAGCCAGCACCTTGCCGACCTTCAGCTCCACTTTCGCGAAGTCGTCGATGGTGATGACACCGTCGCCTGCGGCGGCCGGCGCTGCCGCCGCAACAGGGGCAGGCGGCGCGATCTGGACGGGCGTGGCACCAGGGACGTGCGCGGTGGAGCCAGCCGGCGGGGCGGCGGCAGGTTCGGGCGTGAGCTTCTGATCGTCGGACACGGACTTCTCCACTTTCGTCTTCGCAGGCGCCGTGGTGACCGCCGCCGGCGCGTCGGGTGCGACCGCCTCGGCCCGCGGCCACAACGCGTCACCACTTCGCACGGTACGCGCGCCGGTCTGGCGCCACGTGCCTTCGTCACTGAGGCGACGGTCGGCCAGCGGCGTCGCGTCGCCGAGCCGCGCCAGGATCGCCTGACTCGACGAAGGCATGACCGGGCCGAGGAGGACCGCTGCCAGGCGCACGCTCTCGGCCGCGGTGAACAACACCTCGTCGAGCGCCGCCGCATTGGCCGGATCCTTCGCGAGCGTCCAGGGCGCCTTCTCGGCGAGGTACTCGTTGGTCGCGTCGAGCAGGCGGTACACCGACGCCACGCCCTGGTGCAGCGCGTACGTGTCCATCGCCGCGACGTAGTCGCGGGCCGTCGCCGCCGCCACGTCCTGCAGACGCGACGGCGAACCGGTCGGCGCGAGCTGACCATTCCGGTAGCGCGCACCCATCGCCGTCACGCGACTCACCAGGTTGCCGAGGTTGTTCGCGAGGTCGGCGTTGTACCGCTCCTCGAACCGCTCGAAACTGAAGTCGCCGTCGGCGCCGTACGGAATTTCCTTGGTCAGGAACAGGCGCAGGGCGTCGGCCCCGAACCGACGTGCGGCCTCGAGCGGGTCGACGGCGGTGCCGAGCGACTTGCTCATCTTCTCGCCACGCAGGTGCACCCAGCCGTGACCGAACACCTGCCGCGGCACCGGCAGGCCGGCACTCATCAACATCGCCGGCCAGATGACGCAGTGGAAGCGCGTGATGTCCTTGCCGATGACGTGCAGGTCGGCCGGCCACCAGGTGTCGAACTGCGACTGATCGGTGCCGAGACCGATCGCCGAGGCGTAGTTGATCAGCGCGTCGAACCACACGTACACGACGCTCGTCGGGTCGGTCGGCAGCGGGATGCCCCACGACTGCCCGGCCCGGCTGATCGAGATGTCCTCGAGCCCGCTCTCGAGCAGCCGTAGGATCTCGTTGCGCCGCACCTCCGGCTGCAGGAACTCCGGGTGCTCGGCGAAATGCGTCAGCAATCGCTCACGATAGGCCGACAGCTTGAAGAAGTGGTTGCGCTCGGTGATCCAGTCCGGCTTGGTGCGATGAATCGGGCACAGCCCGTCGACCAGATCCTTCTCCTGCTTGAACGCCTCGCAGCCGACGCAGTACCAGCCTTCGTAGTTGGCCTGGTACAGATCGCCGGCCGCGGCGATGCGATTGACGATCGTCTCGACGGCCGCCTTGTGGCGCGGCTGCGTCGTGCGGATGAAGTCGTCGAAGGAGAGGTCGAGCGCGCCCCAGACCTCGCGGAACTCCTGCTCCATCCGGTCGCAGTAGGCGAGCGGATCCTGCCCGAGCTCGCGGGCCCGCCGGAAGACGTTCTGCGAGTGCTCATCGTTGCCCATCACGAAGTGGGTGTCCACCCCGCTCAGCCGCTTGTACCGGGCGATGACGTCGGCCGTGATCTTCTCGTACGCCGTCCCGAGGTGGGGGCGACTGTTCACGTAGTCGATGGCGGTGGTCAGGTAGAAGCGCGGCATGTCTCGTATCAGCGGGGCAGCGAGCCCAGCTCCCGAAGGCTGCAGTAACTCGTGTCGGCGAGCACCACGTGGTCCAGCACCGTGATGCCCATGACGTGTCCGGCCTCGATCATCCGCTGCGTCAGCGCCACATCGTCGGCGCTCGGCGTCGGATCCCCGGACGGGTGATTGTGGAACAGCACGACGGCGGCGGCCGCGGCCAGCGCGGCCTCGCGGAACACGTCGCGCGGATGCATCGGCGTCGCGTCGGCGGTGCCGCGCGTCAACAGCCGCGCGTGCAGGACGCGATGCCGCGTGTCGAGCAGCAGCACGCCGGCTTGTTCCACGTCCGCCGTCCCGAACCGCGGCAACAGATACCGCGCCGCATCGGCCGCCGACGTCACCTGCAGGCGCGGAGGCGCGGCGCGCACCACCGTCCGCCGCCCGAGTTCCACCGCGGCCACGACCCGGCTCGCCGTCGCGCGTCCGAGCCCGCGGCGTCGCACCAGGTCACTCGCCGACGCCTTTGCGAGCCCACGCAGGCCGCCCAGGTCCTCGAGCAGCCGATTGGCGAACGCCAGCGCGCCCTCCCCTCGCGGCCCATGGCCCAGAAGCAACGCGACGAGCTCGTTGTCGCCGAGCGCCGCCGGTCCGTGGTCGGCCAGCTTCTCGCGCGGACGATCCTGCGGCGCCAGCGCCTTCACCGCGCATCTCCACACCGGCCGGGCCTGTCCAGCCAGCCCGAGCCCCTCATCGTACTACGCCGTCTCGGTATACTCCTGCGCATGCTCGATCGTCCCGGCGCGCGCGCCCTCGGCGCCCGCGCGGCCTGTGTGCTCAGCCTGCTCGTCAACTCTGCCTGCGCGACCCCGCCCCAGAAAGAGATGGATCAGGCCGACGGTGCCATCACCACCGCCCGCGCCGCCGGGGCTGCGCAGTACGCCAGCGACGAGTTCACGGCCGCCGAGACCGCCCTGCGGCGCTCGCACGAGGCGGTCGAGCAGCGCGATTACCGTCAGGCGCTCAACCACGCGCTCGACGCCCGCGAACGGGCCCAGACCGCCGCCCGCGAAGCCGCCGACAAGAAGGCGATCGCGCGTGGCCTCGCCGAGCGCGCCGTGACGGCCGCCGAGCTCGCCCTCGCTCCGGCCGTGCAGCGCGTGAAGGCGACACCTGCCGCGCCATCCGGCCGTCGCCAGCCGTCTCGCGCCACCGCGCTGAAGGCACTGCAACTGTCGGTCAGTACCGCGGAAGCGCACTTGCAAGAAGCGCGCACGAAGATGCAGGCGCAGGACTTCGATGCGGCGCTGAAGGCCGCCGCTCCGGTGCCGCAGCAGATTCGTGAGGCGATTGCGGCGTACGAGGCGCCGGCCGCCACAGGCCCCGCCGCGCGCGGATCCCGACGCGGACGCTGAGCCCACGCCTCGCGGCGCAGAAGCTGCGCCTGCGCGTGGAGCCGTCGCTGCACTTTCTGCAGCGCCGGCACGCTAGAACAGCAGGGGGCCGACCGTGACGAGCAGCGCGACGATCGCGAAGAACGCCGCGATGTCGAGCACGATGCCGTAGCGCATCATCGCGCCGATCGGCACATGGCCGCTGCTGTAGACGATCGCGTTGGGGGCGGTCGAGATGGGCATCATGAAGCCCATCGAGGCACCAAGCGTCGCGCCCAGGGCCGGCAGCACTGGATCGACGTGCGAGGCCGTCGACACCGCGATCGCGACCGGCACCACCATGTTCGCCGAAGCCGTATTCGATGTCGTCTCCGACAGGATGATGGCGACGCCCGTGAAGACCGCCGTGAGCAGCGCCGGTCCCGCGCCCGGCAGCCAGGCGGTCAGGCCGTGCCCCATCGCCGTCGCCAGACCGGTCGAGAAGGCCAGGTCGCCCATCGCCAGGCCGCCGCCGTAGAGCAGCACGATCCCCCAGTCGATGCGCGAGGCCTCTTCCCACGTCAGCGTGAAGCGGCGCGCCGCCCAGTGGATGGGCAGCACGAACAGCAACATCGCGCCGAGCATCGCCGCGATCCCTTCCGGCACCGACGTCATGTACCACCGCGTGATCGGCGATGCACTCAGGCCCAGCAATGCGAGGATGCCCGGGAAGATCCACAACAGGACCGTGACGCCGAAGGCGAGACAGACGTTGCGCTGTGCCGTCGACATCGGACCGAGGCGCGCGAGTTCTTCACGCACGATGCGCGCACTCGCCTCCCCCACCTGCACGCCGCGCGTGCTCGTCCACACGAAGTAGGCCGACAGGAAGCCGAAGAGCACGATCACGAGCGGCACGCCGATCGCCATCCACCGGAAGAAGCCGATGTGCGTGCCGGTGATGCGCTCGATGAGTCCGATGCCAATCAGGTTCGGCGGCGTGCCGACCGGCGTCGCCATGCCACCGACCGACGCGCCAAAAGACGTGATCAGCATCATCGCGGTCGCGAAGCGGCGCAGCGAGTCATCCTGCCCTTCCGACCCGCGGCGCAGCTGCGCCAGAATCGAGACGCCGATCGGAAACATCATCGCGGTCGTCGCGGTGTTGCTCATCCACATCGAGATCGCGGTGCCCACGCCGCCGTAGACGACGAGGATTCGGGCGCCGCTCGTCCCCACCCACGGCGAGGCGAGCGCCGAGAACGCGATGCGTCGATCGAGACCGTGCACGAACATCGCCTCGGCCAGGATGAAGCTGCCGATGAAGAGGAAGATGATCGGATCGGCGAAGGGCGCCAATGCGGCGCGGGCCGGCGCCACCTGACACACGACCGCAAGCACAGGTCCGAGGACGGCCGTGATTGCCATCGGCAGCGCTTCGGTGATCCAGAGCACCACGACCATCGAGAGGATCGCCGCGAGGCGATGGGCCGGCAGCGGGACCGGCAACGGTGCCAGCCACATCAGCGCGAAGACGGCCGGGCCGAGGAACAGCCCCCAGGTGCGCCGCTTGCGATTGAAGGCTTCCTCGGCTGGCGAGTAGGTCTCGACCGCGCCGATCGCCTCGTGCAGCGTTCTCACCCGAGCCAGGTCCCTTCGCAGACCACCTCGGCCCACCCGGTCAGGAACACGCCCTCGTCACGCCACTCGACACGTTGGCGCCCGCCTGGCGCGACGATGTCGAGGTCCCGCGCCGCGCCGCCGTATGCGGCAGCCGCCACCGCCGACGCGCAGGACCCGGTGCCCGAGGATGACGTCGGCCCGACGCCGCGTTCGTAGATCAGGATCTCGACCTCGCCAGGGCTCTTCACGTGCGCGAGTTCGACGTTGACGGCATCCGGAAACGCCGGATGGCGTTGCAGCGCCGCGCCGACGCGCAGCATCTCGCCGTGATCGAGTGCATCGACCAGCCACACGGCCTGCGGGTTCCCCATCCAGAGCGTGACGAACGGCAGCGTTCGGCCGTCGACGTCGATCTCGCGCTGGATCAGATGCTCGGGTTGCCCCATCGCGGCGCGGAAGACGGGGCGCTCGTCGGCGTCGCGGGCCACGAGATCGAGACTCTTCTCACCGGCGTCGGTCTGGACGATGTACACCGCGCCCGGCTCGCCTCCCCGCTCGCGCGCCAGGATGGCACCAAGCCCGCGCACGCCGTTGCCGGACACCTCGGCGATCGATCCGTCGGTGTTGTGCAGGCGCATGCGGGCGCCATCCGGCGTCGGCTCGAACAGGATCAGCCCGTCGGCACCGATGCCGGTCGTCCGCGCACACATCCGTCTGGCCAGCGCCGCCCAGTCCTGGCCGTCGGCCTGCGCCATCGGAGCGTAGAGGAAGTCGTTGCCGTAAGCGTGGGCTTTCCAGAAGTGCATAGGTCTTTCACGAGACGGAACAGAACCAACACGGGAAACGGGAACCGGGAACCGGGTACCGGGACACAGGAACCGGACACGAACGGCAACCGGGAACCCCGAACCGGGTACCGGGTTCGGAATCGGCGCGCGGCGCGG
>DATJTM010000806.1:0-7727 GCA_035503395.1 Luteitalea sp. | reverse complement strand
ACCGTCAAGGCGCTCGCGGGGCCGGATGTGAGTGCGGCCGACCTCTGCACGCGCGTCAACGAAACGCTCGCCTCGAACCTGAGGCGCGGGCGCTTCGTGACGTTCTTCTATGGGGTCCTGCGCCTGTCGACTGGCGAATTCCGGTACGCCAATGCCGGACACAACCCGCCGGTGCTGGTGCAGGGCGGGCGGGTCGAGGAACTGGCGCTCGGTGACCCCGGCCTCGGCCTGCTGCGCACGCACACCTACCGCGATCGCACCGTGCACCTCGACGCCGACGCGCGCCTTCTGCTCTTCACCGACGGCGTGACCGAGGGTCGCAGTCCCGACGGCGAGGACTACGGCCTCACCCGACTGGCGGAGGTCGTCGGTCGCCCGCACGCGACTGCCGGATCGCTGCGCGACGATGTGTTGTCGGCGATCGCTGCGTGGACACAGGGGCAGTTCGACGATGACGTGACGCTGCTGGCGATCGTGAGCAAGCCCGAGTCGCTGGATGCGCTCTTCCAGTCACAGCGCATCCGCTCGCTGCCGTAGGCAGGGCAATTTCACAAGTTCAGAAGTTCAGAATCTCACCACCTTCATCAATGCTGCGAAGGCTCGAAATGGTAATGAAATTCTGAAGTTAGAAATTCTGAAATTCGCAGGCGTCCTTATCCTTCTCTGACCACCTTGATGCGATCACCTGGCTGCGGACGCTCCTGAGGCGAGAACCCGTTGATGATCGCCAGCGTGTTGGCGGGCACCGCCTTGCGTCCGGGGCCAGCGGCGATGCTCTCCCACGAGTCGCCCTGACGGACGGTGTAGATCTCGAGGACGCTCGGCCGGATGCGCTCGGCCTCGCCAGCACTGAGCGGCTGGAACGAGCGCACGCTCGCACCGACGGCCTGCTGCAACTGCCGATAGCTCTGCGTCGAGGCCAGGCCGGCCAGCCTGAACACCTGATTGTTGTGGCGAATCCAGGCCGACCGCAGCACCACGTCGCCCAGCTGCTGCATCTGTCCCTGGAACGTGCCGACGAACGCGGGCAGGCCGTTCACCTGCGTCTCACCACCCTCGACGAATTGCAGGCCGGTCTGCCCGAGGTCGGCGGCCGCCACGTCCTGCAGCCGGCTGCCGCGCGGCTGCTGCACCAGTTGCAGGAACACGTAGCCGCCCCCTCCCTGCGGCTGCGCCACGACCTGCGCCGGGGTGTTCTGTACCTGCCAGCCTTGCGGGAACTCCAGGCGGAAGCGCATGTCGGGATGCAGGAACGTGTTGCCACGGAGCACGCCTTCGCGCGGGTTGTCGCCGAACATCAACCCATCGACCCGCTGCAGGTACTGACTGCGATTGACCGCCAGTTCGCGCGTCGCCTGCGTGCGCAGCGTCGCCACTCGTTCCTCGATGCGCGTGACACGGTCGGCAGGCATCGGGTGCGTCGACATCCAGTTCGGCACGCCCTTGCGGTCGCTGCCGTCGCCCAGACGGCTCAACGTCTCAAGCATGTTCGCGACGCCACGCGGGTCCCATCCCTGCGTCGTCGCGTAGCCGGCGCCGAGGTTGTCGGCCTCGAGTTCATCGTCGCGCCCGAACTTCAGGAAGAGGAGGCCGAGGCCGGCTTCGGCTGCCTGGCCGAATGGTCGCAACTCGGGCACGAAGATCTGTCCCAGTAGCAGGCCGAGCGAGCCGGCTGTCTGCTTGCTGTACTGAGCGGCCGAATGGCGGGCAGTCACGTGACCAATCTCGTGCCCCAGGACGCCGGCGAGTTCGGCCTCGCTGTTGAGGTGCGCCATGATGCCGCGGGTCACGTAGATGTAGCCGCCGGGCAGAGCGAACGCATTGACCGCCGGCGAATCGACGACGGTGAACGTCCACGGCAGGTTCGGTCGCTCGCTCGCCGCCGCCAACGGCCGCGCGATGCGATCGACGTACTGCTGCAGCGCCTGGTCGGCCACGATGCCCATCTCCTGGCGGATCTGACCGTCTGACTCCTTGCCGAGCGCAATCTCCTGCGACTCGCTCATCAGATTCAGTTCCTTCTTGCCGGTCGCGGGGTTGGTCGCGCAGGCCGCTGTCAGGGCGGCTATCGCCAGGGCGGTGCCCAGACGGCGGGCCACGGTCGTTGCAGACGTCATCAGGTCGCTCCCTGCACCATATGTAGCAAGGACGACGCCAGCGGGACAGCTGGAAGCACTGACTTCCCGGCCATCCGGTGAACAACTCGGGCGCCAATCTCGTCCGAAGGCGTGTGACACCGGAGCTGAAACCACTGCCCGTGCCCCTGCCGGCTCACCTGCGCTGGCGTCACACGCAGCGACGGACGGCGTGGTTGTTCGACGGGCAGACGTGCGTCGGATCGTTGGGCTTCGGGGGGTACGGACGCGCGAGCGGCGTCACGAGCCATGGCATGTGGCACCTGCACCGCCTCGGCGTGCTCCATCTGGGCGTCACCGTCGCACCGGCCGACGGGCGACAACCGCCGCTGCTGCTCCGGCAGACGTGGAACTTCGACGGCAGTCTCGAACTGGATGGGGAAGCAATCAACTGGCGCCCGATCGGGTCGGGCGGGCAGGCCTGGTGCTTCGAGCGGACCCGGGACCGGGCTCGCTACTTCGACTTCGCCGCGGCCGGCGACCTGCAACTGGATACCGACGTGACGATCTGCCCCGCCGGCTTGCTGCTGCCGGACCCGTCACCGCTCCTGCTGCTCGGCGCCTTCCTCGTGCGCCTGGCCGTCGACGATCACGTCGTCATCGCGGGCGCATAAGGGCCTGCAGGCTGCAGGCTACGGGCTACCCGACTAGCCCCCTCGGCCGGCCCGCGACTGCCGACTGCCGACCTCGCCGACTGCCGGCTCTCCCAACGCCGAACTCGCAGACCGCCGACTGCCACCGCCCTGTTCGTAGCCGTCCGACTTGTCGGACGGTTCCTCGCGACAGCCTACGGCCTACGGCCTGCGGCCTGTCGGAATCGACCTACTGCCGACGCGCCGACCGCCGACTGCCGTATCTACCGGCTCTTCCCGCCGAACCACGACGGGATGACCATGCTCCGCATCGTCTGCAGGCCTGCCGGCCCCGTCAGCACCTTCGGGATCGAGTTGACGGTGATCGACGCGGTGGCGACGTCGCCGTGCACGCCACCGGCGATCTTCATGTGCAGGTCGGGCGATCCCTTGACGATGACCGCGTCGTAGGACTCCGGCGCACCGAGGTACGCCTCCATGTGGAGCGTGATCACCGGCTCGCCATCGCGGTAGCCGACGCCCGTCTGGACGATACCGGCCACCTGCCCCTTCTGCACCGTGAGGAACTGGCTCCTGGTCGGCTTGGCGGCGACCTTCGGACCGATGACGTCGGTGATGTCATCGAGCTTCCAGCCCATGGCGTCGGCGATCATCGCCACCGATTCGGTGAGCCCGACGTGACGCACCGAGCCGCCCTGCACCTTCTCCTCGAACTGCTCGGGCGTGAGGCCGGCGCCGATCTTCTGCTGGAATGGCAGCCGCCGCACGGATGCATCCTGGATGCGCTCGACGCGGATCGTGTCGACGCGCTCGCACACGCCGGTGAGCGTGATCGGCAGCGCGTCCATGCAGAACCCGGGGTTGACGCCGGTGCCGAGGACGGCGACCTTCGCCTTCTTCGCGAGCCCGTCGATCTTCTTCGCCAGCCGCTTGTTCGAATACCACGGGTAGGCGAGTTCTTCCGTAGTGGAGACGATCGGCAGCTTGTGCTTCAGGACGTCGGCGATCTGGTCGGTGACCTTCTCGAGTGACGAGCTGGTGCAGAGGACGACCACGTCGGGCTTGCCGGCCTTGATGGCGGCGCCGAGCTTGCCCTGGACGGTGACGCCGAGCGCACCTTCGAGGCCGGCGACGTCCCCGAGGTCCTTGCCTATCTTCTCGGAGTCGAGATCCACGGCGCCGACAATCTTGAATCCCTTGCGCGTGGCGCACTGACGGACGACACCGACGCCGATGGGGCCGAGCCCCACGTGCAGGACACGAATGGCCATGACCAGCAGATCTCCTCACAGCGGGGCCTGGAGCGGCACCGGCAGACCGCAGATTATACTCGCGGGCACATCGTGGAAGTCCTGATCGGCCTCGTCTTCCTGGGCGCCTCCGTGGCCGTCGCCGTCGTGCTGCCGGTCATCTCCTTCCTGCGCGCGACGCAAGCCAACCAGCGCTCCGAAGCGCTCGCCCGCGAGATCCAGGCGTTGCGCGCCGAGGTGGCCGCGCTGCGCGCCGGGACAGTCACCGCACCCACTGCCCCGCCCATAGTCGAAGCGTCCAGAGAGCCGAGCGCTGCGGACGCGGCCTGGGTGGCCGAGGTGCGTGGGATGGCCTCGCCAGTGACTGCGGAGGCACCGCCGTCCGTCGTTGCGTCGATAGGTCCGGCAACGCTACCGACCGTAAGCGAGACATCCGGCGCCGTCGACGAAACCACGGTGCCAGCCGCGCCGGACCTGCCGCCCGTGCCGGAGCCACCGCACTATGTGCCGGACGACCGCGGCTACCCGGTCCTGGTCGAGTCGCTCACGCCGCACACGGCCACCGCGGCCACGCCGGCAGTGCCCTCTCCGGTCGCTGTCGCCGCGCCCCCCGAGTCGCTCGAGGAGCGGATCGGAGCGCGCTGGCTCCTGTACGCGGGCATCGGCGCGCTGATCCTCGGCCTCAGCTATTTCATCAAGTTCGCCTTCGACAACGGGTGGGTCAGCGAACCCCTACGCGTCGGAATCGGGCTGCTCGCCGGGGCGGCACTGGTCGGGGCCGGCCAGCGCTTCGTCAGTCGCGGCCTTGCCTTCTTCGGGCATGCCCTCAGCGCCGGCGGCATCGTCGTCCTCTACGTCGCCATCTATTCCGCGCTGCACGTGTACGGGCTGATCGCGCCGCCGGTGGCCTTCACGGCGATGGTCTGTGTGACGCTGCTGGCGTCGCTCCTCGCCGATCGGCACCAGTTGCAGGTGCTCGGCGTGCTCGCCGTGGTCGGCGGCTTCGCGACACCAGCGCTCGTCGGCGGTGGCCAGGACGCGCAGATTGTCCTGTTCACGTACAACGCCATCCTGCTCGCCGGCGCGCTGGTGCTCGTCGCGAGACACGCCTGGCCCGCCGTGGCGGCCACAGCGTATGTACTCGCGGTGTTGGCCGCGCTCGTGTGGGCCGACGACTTCTACACACCCGCAGTCGCTCTGCGCACGCTGTTCTTCCTCACGGTGCACCTGGCGCTGGTGGTCGGCATGGTGATAGTGCTGCGCCGGCAGCGTGATCGCTCGTCGCTCGCGATCCCGGCCACCTGGCTGCTCCTCACGGCGCCGGTGCTCTACCACCTGGCGGCGCTCGTGCTCGTCGGCCGGTCGTACGGGCAACTGCTCGTGTACCTGCTGGTGGCAACGGTGGCCGGTCTGTCGGCGACCTATCACGCCGGCTGGCGCTGGGCCCGGACGCTCGTCCTCGTCCTGGTTGCCATGCCGTTTCTCGCCTGGCTGGCCGAACTGCAGGCGCCGCGCTGGTACTTCGGCGGAGTGGTCACGGCCTGTGCGCTGTACCTGCTGCACCTGGCAGGGCAATGGCGCGACCTGAGCGACGACGATCCGGCGGTGCCGGTGCCGGTGAGTGAGCTGGTGCACACGCATGCGACCGGACTCTTCCTGCCGCTCGCGCTGTACGTGTTCTTCGAGGACCACGGCTCCTGGTGGAACGCGCCGATGCTCACCGCGGTCGCCGCTCTGAACGGGGGACTCGCCGCCATCGTGTGGCGACGCATCCCGGTGCTGGCGTGGCAGTTCCTGGCGTTGGCCGGCACGGTTGGGGCGCTGGCGATCAGCGAGTGGTTCGACGGACCGATCGTCGCGATCGGTTGGGCCCTCGAAGGCGCCGCGATCGGGTACGCAGCCCTGCGGGTGAGCAGCCCCTGGCTCGATCGCGCCAGCCTGATCCTCTTCGTCCTGAGCGCCGTCCGTCTCGTCGATGCGCTCGTCGCGCCGATGCCTGTCGGTACGTTCCCGGTCGTCAACACGCGTGCACTCGCCACGGCCATCATTGTGGCGGCGATGGCGTGGCTGGCCGCACGCGTGAAGGAGGAATCGTCGCACCTCGGCGGCCCCATCGTCCGTCACATCCTGAACGTCGGCGCCAACGTCCTCGCCATCGGCTGGATCTCGGCCGAGATCGTCCTCGTGTTCGGCGAGCGTGCATACGACTCGACTGCCGCCGGCCTGCCGTCGGGAGTGGCGCGCGCGGAGCTGGCCCAGCAGGTCGCGCTGTCGATTGCGTGGGCGTTGTACGGAGTCGGGCTCGTGGCGGCCGGCTTCCGACGCAACTACGCGCCGGCCCGCTACCTGGCCATCGCGCTGTTCGGGCTCACGCTGCTGAAGGTGATGACCAAGGACATCGCCGAGCTCGACCGGGTCTACCAGATGCTCAGCGTGCTGGTCGTTGGCGCACTACTGGTAGCCGCGTCGTACCTGTACCAGCGGATGACCACCACAAACCCAAAGTCTGAAGTCTGAAGTGGCAAGTTCGAAGTAGAAGTCAAAAGTCAGCGCGCACCGCCAGCCTCCGGGGGTCCTTGTGACGTTGGCCTCGTGATTGTGCCGCCTCTTCTGACTTCTGACGTTTGACTTCTGCCTTTGACATTTGGGAGGCCGAAGGCCACGATCTCGTCAAAGAATGTCCGAGTTCTCGTGGCCCGAGGCGTGCATCCTCGCGGTGGACGATCAGGTCCAGAACATCAACATCATCGACCGGCTGCTGCGTCGGGCCGGGTTCGAACGGGTCATCACGACCACCGAGCCGCAGCAGGCGCGGTCGTTGTTCGAAGAACACAAGCCCGACCTGGTGCTGCTCGATCTGCACATGCCGGACCTCGACGGCTTCGGCGTGCTCGATCAATTGAACCCGCTGGTGCCGGCCGACGGCTACCTGCCGATCGTGTTCATCACGGCCGACGCCGACACGCATCTCAAGAAGCGCGCGCTGTCGCTGGGCGCCAAGGACTTCGTCAACAAGCCCTTCGACGCCACCGAGATCGTCCTGCGCATCCGCAACCTCCTCGAGGCGCGATACCTCTACCTCGCGTTGCAAGCGCAGAACGACATGCTCGAGGCGCGCGTGCGCGAGCGCACCGAAGACCTCGAACAGGCGCAGCTCGAGATCCTGCACCGGCTGTCGCGCGCGGCGGACTTCCGCGACGACGACACGATGCAGCACACCGAGCGGGTCGGCCGCCTGTCGGCCGCGCTCGCCCGCGAACTGGGCATGTCGGCCGAGGACGTCGCGCTGTTACGCCTCGCGGCGCCCCTGCACGACCTCGGCAAGATCGCTGTCCCCGACAGCATCCTGCTGAAGGGCGGTGGCCTCAGCGACGAGGAGTTCGCCGTCGTCAAGACTCACACGCGCATTGGCGCGCGGTTGCTGTCGGGCAGCACACACCCGCTGCTGCAGATGGCCGAGCAGATCGCACGGACGCACCACGAACAGTGGGACGGCTCCGGCTACCTCGATGGCCTGAATGGCGACGCGATTCCACTCGTGAGCCGGATCGTCGCCGTTGCCGATGTCTTCGACGCGCTGACGCATGCGCGTGCGTACAAGCGATCGTGGCCAGTGTCTGAAGTGCTGGACGAGCTGAAGCGCCAGAAAGGGCATCAGTTCGATCCGGCGGTCGTCGATGCGCTGCTGCATCTCGTCGAGCGCGGTGAGGTCACCATCGAGAACGGTGACGGGCACTGAGCCGGCGTGT
>DATJTM010000805.1:0-4411 GCA_035503395.1 Luteitalea sp. | reverse complement strand
AACCAGGTGCCGTACAAGTTCGAGGCGGGCACGCCGAACATCGCCGGCGTGGTCGGCTTCGGCGCCGCCATCGACTTCCTGTCGCGATTCGACCTGCGTGAGGTGGCGGCCTACGAGCACACGCTCGTCGAGCAGGCCACTCAGGCACTCGCGTCGCTCGATGGCGTGCGGTTGATGGGTGAGGCGCCAGCGAGGGCCGGCGTCGTCTCGTTCCTGGTCGGCGACATTCACCCGCACGACATCGGCACCTTCCTCGACCAGGACGGCGTTGCGGTGCGCACCGGCCAGCACTGCGCACAGCCGGTGATGGACTTCTTCGGCATTCCGGCCACCGTGCGCGCGTCCTTCGCGCTGTACAACACGCCGGCCGACGTCGAGGCGCTCGTCACGAGCGTCAGGCGGGTGCAGCAGTTCTTTTCATGAATCGAGACAGGCTACCGGCTTCAGGCTGCAGGCTACCTGAGACCAGCAGGATTACAGGTAGCCTGTCGCCCGTAGCCCGTGGCCGGACCCTATGGACCTTCGCGATCTCTACCAGGAAGTCATCCTCGACCACAACAAGAAGCCGCGCAATTTCGGCGAGATCGAGGGCGCCGCGAAGGCGGCCGGGCACAACCCCATGTGCGGCGATCGCGTCAGCGTCTTCGTACGCATGGACGGTGAGCAGGTCGCCGAAGCGAAGTTCGTCGGCAACGGCTGCGCGATCAGCAAGGCATCGGCGTCGATGATGACCGAGGCGGTCACCGGCCAGACCTCGGCCGACGTGCATGCGCTGTTCGCAGCGTTCCAGGACGCGGTGACCGGCAAGGTCGAGCCCGACGAGGATCAGCTGGGCAAGCTCGTCGCACTCACCGGCGTGAAGGAGTATCCCTCGCGCGTGAAGTGCGCCATGCTGGCCTGGCACGCGATGCTCGCCGCGATCGACAACGCCGGCGCGACGGTCAGCACCGAGTGAATTGCAGAATTTCAGAATTGCACAATTTCATCACCACCCCAGCGCTTTGAAGGTTGGCGTTGTCCGTGAAATTCTGAACGTCCTGCAATTGTGCAATTGAGGTGATCGATGTTTTCGTTCTTCAAGAAGTCAGAGCCTGCGACGCCCGAGGCGCCGACACCATCACAGGTAGGGCCGGCTGTCCCAGCCCGGCCTGATTCGGTGGCGGTATCGGCCAGCGAGCCGGCCCCACCCGCCACCTCGCCGGCCGACAATCCGCTCGCGGCGATGGACGTCGAGGCGCCCGACGTGCCCAAGCCGGCCGACTACTCGCTGAACGTCGGGGCGCTGCTCGAGCCGCCGCCTGCGCCCGCTGGCGGCAGCTCACAGATCGGCCCGACCGACGAAGGCCGCACGGCGGAACTCACGCCGAAGGTCGTCGAGGCGATCAGCACCGTCTACGACCCGGAGATCCCGGTCAACATCTACGAGCTGGGGTTGATCTACAAGATCGAGGCGGACGCGGACAGCCGCGTGAAGGTCGAGATGACCCTCACGTCGCCGGCCTGTCCGTCGGCGCAGCAGTTGCCGAGCGAGGTCCGCTACAAGGTGAAGGCGCTCGAAGGCGTCACCGACGCCTTCGTCGACATCGTGTGGGAGCCGGCGTGGACCAAGGACCTGATGTCCGAGGACGCCAAGATCGCGCTGGGGATGTTCTAGCGCCTACTTGCTCGACGAGGTGAACTTCACCACCACGCCGCCGACGAACGTGACGTCGGTGACGCTGTCGGTGGTCTCCCACGTCTCGATGATGGCCTCGAGGTCGCCCTGCTTGCTGGTCCGGCGGCGGGTCGGACGACCCATCAGGTCGTGCACATCGTCGGCACTCATGCCACGACGGAGCGACAGCGCGGCAGACTCGACGTCGGGCGCCGGCGCCAGTGACGTCCGGCCGTTGCTGCCGCTGAGCCTCCCCGGCGTCGACCGCCCCCCGGGCACGCCGTCGCCGTTGCGGCCGTCGCCGAAGTCGAGATACTTGGCCAGCGAGTACTGCAGTTCCTCCGGCGTCGGCGTCCACTGCTCGAGCCGCTTGTCCGCATACCAGATGTTGAAGCGGGAACCGGCGTCGAGCCGCTTGCTCGCCACCTCGGACTTCTTGATCTCGGACAGCGCTGCCGCCTCGCGCTGATTGGCCCGCTGCTCGCGCTCGCGCTCCTCGCGCAGGTACGAGAGCTCACGGTCGATCTGCCGGCGACGCCGTTCGTCGGTCGTCCGCTTGCGCTCCTTCTCGAGGTCGTTCTCGCGGCTCGACTTGCCGACGTACGCCGGCGAGACGTACCCGGAATCGTCGCCGAAGGTCCCGTACCCGCCGCCACCCAGGTGAATCTCGATGTTCTTCTTGTTCACCTTGATCAGCGTGATCATCACGCGGTCTTCCTTGCGCAGCGACACCCCGAAGTCCTTGGTTCGCTCGGCGTACTCCGAGAAGTTCATCTCGGGTTCCTGCTGCAGGTGGAGGTCCACGCCCTTGTGCGACGCGGGCATGTCCAGGAGGACCATGACCTCGCGGCCTTCGAAGGCCTTCTTGAGAGCCGCCGCGTTCTGCGCGAAGGCCGGGCTGGACAGCAGCGTGACCGCAAGCGCGATCAGCGACGAGGAGAGGGCAGGACTGGTCCGCACGTTCGACTCCGGGAGAGATGGGTCCTGTCTACGGTCAACGTCGGGCTGGGGACGGACGAACGGCTGACCACCCGCCGACGCCGCCTGCCAGACGGGCGCCGCCGCGGGTACCATTCCGTAGCGTGCCCAGCCCGGAGAGCGTTCAGGCGAAGGTCCAGGAGTCGGTCGACACCTGGAAGCGGCAATTGCTGGACCTGACGCGCCGCAACCGCGCCCTGAACTTTCGCCCGCTGAAGGTCTCGACCGTCGCCATCGTCGACGAGCAGCCGGCTGAAATCTTCCGCCTGCTGTGCCTGGAGGAGCGAGCCCTGACGTTCGCTGCGGCGCCCGCCCCCGACGCCCGGACAAGCCGTCCGCCCCAGGAATCGCTGCCGACCGGGCAGGACGACCCGTTCGCCGTCGAGGAACACGTGCCGGCCGGCGCCGCGTTCGTGCCGTACGCCACCGAGGACCTGCCGGCCACGGTGATCGACACGGTGCTGCAGACGTCGCTCGACCCCGAGGCCCTCGACCGGTCGTTGCGGCGCATCGAGGAACAGGCGCGGCTGTCGCTGGAGGAACAGGGCGTCAACACGCTCTACCTCACCCTCGGACTGCTGCATTACACGGAGGCCGAGGCTTCCGACGAGACCTTCCGCGCACCCCTCGTCCTCGTGCCCGTGTCGCTTCGGCGCGACTCGGCGCGCAGCCCGTTCGTGCTCGAGCCCGGCGACGACGAGCCGCTCGTGAACCCGGCGTTGGCCGAATGGCTTCGCAGGCAGCACGACGTGCCCCTGCCGGAACTGCCGACCGGCGAGGGCGCAAGCCTGCAGTCTTTCTTCGTGCAGGTCCGCGACGTGGTGGCGACCATCCCCGATGCGCAGGCCGATCCGCCGTGGCGCGTGACGACCGACATCTACCTCGGTCTCTTCGCCTTCCAGAAGCTGGTCATGTACAAGGACCTGGAGGCCAACGCCGCGGCCGTCACGGGTCATCGTCTCGTGACGCAACTCATCACCCGGCGCGGCACGGTGCCCGGCGGCGGGCTGGGTCTGCCCGACGATGTTCGCCTGGCCCGGCTGGACGAGGCCTACCCGCCCGAGCGCGGCGCCCACGTCGTCGATGCCGATGGCAGCCAGAGCCGCGCCCTCGCCGCCGTCGACCGGGGCTACGACCTGGTCGTCGAAGGGCCTCCCGGCACCGGCAAGTCGCAGACGATCACCAACCTGATCGCGCAGGCGCTGCATGCCGGCAAGAGCGTGCTCTTCGTGGCCGAGAAGATGGCGGCGCTCGACGTGGTGCATCGCCGGCTGCAGGACGCCGGCCTCGGCGAGTTCTGCCTCGAGCTGCACTCCACCAGGTCGAGCAAGCGCGAGGTGATCAAGAGCATCGGCGCCGCGCTCGACGCGTCGCTCCTGCCCGCACCCGTCGCCGACGACCACGCCGAGGCGTTGCAACAGACCCGGACGCATCTCGATGCCTATGTCCGGGCGCTGCACGAGCCGTTCGGCGCGATCGGCGCGTCGCCGTATGGCGGCTATGGCGCGCTCGCCTCGGTGATCGATGCACCGCGCGTCACGTGCGCGCTCGACGTGGAGTCGATGACCCGCGCGCAGCTCGATATCGCCGTCTCGCGCCTCATGACGCTCACGAGTTCCGCGGCGGCGGTGGGCGCTCGTCGTGAGCATCCCTGGCGCGACACGGGCCGCACGTTCTACCCGCAGGACCAGCTCGACGATGTGGTCGATGGAGCGCGCGAGGCACATCGTCAGGCTGGCGTCGTCGCCGCACTGGCACGCGAGGCCTCCGACCGCATCG
>DATJTM010000804.1:0-3036 GCA_035503395.1 Luteitalea sp. | reverse complement strand
CGCGGACGCCGCACGGGCGTTCGCGCCTGCCGGCGCGGGCCCCGCCCCGCGTGCTCGTCGACTTCCCTGCCGGTCCGCCCGTCCTGGCCGAGGACGCACGGGACCGTCCGTCGATCTGAAACGAAGGGTGTGCATGGCGCGCCCGTTCGGGAGAAGCGCGTGCACAGTTACGACCTCATTCTCACGCTGACGTCCGGCCTGGCCGTTGCGTTGCTGTTCGGTTACCTGACGCACCGGCTGGGCCTCTCGCCCATCGTCGGCTACCTGATGGCCGGCATCTGCGTCGGTCCGTATACGCCCGGCTATGTCGCCGATTCGCATCTCGCCGAGCAGATGGCCGAGATCGGCGTCATCCTGCTGATGTTCGGGGTCGGGCTGCAGTTCCACCTCGAGGAACTGCTGGCGGTGCGGCGCGTGGCCGTGCCGGGAGCCCTCGCGCAGAGCGGCGCCGCCACGGCCCTGGGGGCGCTGCTGGCCGTGAGCATCGGCTGGTCGTGGTCGTCAGGGCTGGTCTTCGGCATGGCCCTGGCGGTCGCCAGCACCGTCGTCCTCATCCGCGTGCTGGCCGACAAGAACGACCTGCACACCCGGGCCGGGCACATCGCCGTCGGCTGGCTCGTCGTCGAGGACCTCTTGACCGTTCTGGCGCTGGTCCTGCTGCCCGCCCTGTTCGACGCCCGCGCGAGCGTTCCGCTCTGGTGGGCCCTGCTGCTCACGCTTGGCAAGGTCGGCGCGCTCGTCGCCTTCACGGCGGTGATCGGCACGCGAGCCCTGCCGCGCCTGCTCGACCACGTGGCACACACGCGATCGCGGGAGTTGTTCACGCTCACCGTGCTGGTCATCGCGCTCGGCATCGCCGTGGGTTCGGCGCTCGTGTTCAGCGTCTCGATGGCGCTCGGCGCCTTCCTCGCCGGTCTGGTCGTCGGCCGCTCGGAATACAGCCTGCGGGCGGCGTCGGAAGCGCTGCCGCTCCGCGACGCGTTCGCCGTCCTGTTCTTCGTGTCGGTGGGCATGCTGCTCGACCCGCGGGCCCTGCTGGCGTCGCCGATGCTGCTGGCCGGCGCGCTCGCGATCGTGCTCGTCGCCAAGCCGGCGGTGGCGTTCGGGTTCGCCTGGATCCTGCGCTACCCACTGAAGGTGTCGCTGTCGGTCGCGATCGCGCTGGCGCAGATCGGCGAGTTCTCGTTCATCCTCTCGTCGCTGGGACGTGAACTCGGGGTGCTCGATGCCGCCGCCACCAACACGCTGGTGGCCACCTCCATCCTCTCGATCGTGCTGAACCCGTTGCTGTACGGCGCGGTCGACCCGGTCGAGCGCTGGGTGTCACGCCGTCCGCGTCTGTGGGCCCGTCTGAACTGGACGAGCGACACCACCGGCGAGGACGGCCACGACGCCGCGCTGCCGGATGCGGAGCATCAGGCGGTGATCGTCGGCTACGGGCCAACCGGACGCACAATCGCGCGGCTGCTGCGTGAAAACGAGATCCGCCCGACCGTCGTCGAACTCAACATCGACACCGTCCGCGCGATTCGCGACGACGGCGGGTCGGCGATCTACGGCGATGCCAGCAATCCCGACACGCTGAGCGCAGCGGGCATCGCCAAGGCCGACACGCTGATCCTGAGCTCGTCGGGCATGGCGAGCGGCCCCGACGTGATCCGCACCGCCCGCGCCCTCAATCCGCGCATCGCGGTCCTGGTGCGTGCGGCGTATCTGCGCGAGGTCGACGAACTGCGCGCGGCGGGTGCCGACACCGTGTTCTCCGGTGAAGGGGAAGTCGCACTCGCGTTCACGGAACACATGCTCGAGCGGCTGGGAGCGACGGCCGAGCAGATCGAACGTGAGCGGGCGCGCGCCCGCGAAGCCCTGACGGGCAACGCCACCACCGTGCCCGCGTAGCACGGCTTCGGTCTCGCCCTCGTCAGCGGCTTCGCTCTCCGGCCCTGGGCCCTGGACCTTGGGCCTTGGGCCTTGGGCCTTGGGCGTTCGGCTTGGACCTTGAGCCCTCGAACAGCGCACGCGGTACCCGGCGTCGGCGAGTCGGCAAATCGCCAGCACCCTCGACCGGACGGACCATCGGAGGCCGGGCGTCATGACCGCAGCGGTGGACGTCTGGGAGAGCCGGTCCACACCAATCACGCTACCAATGCGTCAACGAACCGTCCGGACGCTTGTAGACGTTGCGGCGCCCCGGCTCGGTCACTTCACCGATCTGCGTGAGGCGTGACATCTCGGCGGTCACGCCGAGGCCGGGACGATCGTTGCGATACGCCTTGCCGTTCTTGAAATCGAGACATTCCGGCAGGTACGCGATGGGCCGGCCGCCGTAGTTGTATTCGAGCATCACCGGGCCCGAATAGGTCGACAGGCAGTTGACCAGCGCCGCCGTCGCGATGGGGCCGGTGAAGTGCGGCACGATGCCGACGGCGTGCGTCTCGCAGATGGCAGCCACCTTCATCATCTCGGTGATGCCGCCGACGTTGGGCAGGGTCGCGCGGATGAAGTCGATGTCGTGCGACTCGACCAGCCGGTTGAAGTCCCAGCGCAGGCCCCACTCCTCGCCATGGGTGAGCGGCACGTCGGTCATCTGCCGCAGCTTGGGCAGGTCCATCAGCGCGTGCTCGTCGCGAACCGGATCCTCGACGAAGAACGGCTCGAACGGCTCCATCGCCTTGCAGGCGCGCACGGCGTCGTTGAGGTCGAACCGCTGGTGCAGGTCGATGCACCAGTTACCGTCGGGCCCGATCGCGTCGCGAACGGCGCGGCAGTCCTGCTCGATGCGACGCACGGCGGTGCGCGTGTCGAACACGCCGCCGATCGGCACGTCGGCCGCACCCATGCGGAACGCCCGATAGCCCGCTTCCATCGTCGCCCTGGCCCGCTCCGCAAGGCTGAGCGGCGCATTCGCAGGCGTGCCGGCCGGACGGGCACCGCCCGTGGCGTAGCACTCACAGTAGTCGCGCGTCGCGCCGCCGAGTAGTTCGTGCACCGGCAGGCCGAGCGCCTTGCCCTTGATGTCCCACAGCGCCATGTCGA
>DATJTM010000803.1:0-9765 GCA_035503395.1 Luteitalea sp. | reverse complement strand
CGGGCAGCCGGGCGCGGATGAGTGCGCTGGCGAGCGCCGTGCAGGTGGAGCAGGTGGCCGGCGTCGAGGCGATCCTGCAGTACTGCTGCCGCGACCACAGCCTCCACGCGATGCAGGCAGACCTGCTCGGCGCGCACGCGCTCGGGTTGCGGAACCTGCTGGTCGTCACTGGCCGGCCGCTGCGTCGTACCGAATACCCCGATGCCACCGCAGTGTTCGACGTCGATTCGATCGGCCTGACCAACGTCGCCGATCGGTTCAATCACGGCGAGGACGTCGGCGGCCAGCCGATTGGCGCGCCGACCGCGTTTCACATCGGCGTGGCGGCCAATCCGACCGCGGTCATGCCCGAGCGCGAGCTCTCGCGATACCGCTACAAGGTCGATGCGGGTGCCGAGTTCGTGGTGATGGGGCCGATCTACGACGTCGGCGCCCTGAAGCTGTTTCTCGACGAAACGGCGCCGCAGCGGGTGCCGGTCCTCGCGATCGTGCGGGCCTTCGACAGCGCCCGCCAGGCCGAGCAGCTCGCGAACGAAGAGCCCGGCGTCAACGTACCGGAAGCATTGGTGCAGCGTATGGCCGAGGCCGAACGGCTGAGCCGTGAGCCGGAAGAAGCACAGGCCATCGCGCGCGAACTGGTGGCGGCCATCCGCCCGCACGTCGCTGGCATCATCGTCGCAGGCGAAGGTGGACGGGTGTCGGCCGCGCTCGACATTCTCGGGACGCTGGTCGCAGACCCGGGCGCGTCGGGGACCTCGGAGACACCTACGGTCCAGCTGGAGGGCACATGGTAGACTGCGGCATCACCAGCAGCAGGGGAGCCGATTGATGGCATTGTTCGGGCAGGATCGGTCGCGCACCGAGGACGAGCTTCTGCAGGGCGACGCGGCGACTCGGGCGTTGTCGGTAACGGCCGTCGAGAACGACTTCGTCGAGCGTGTGTACGAGAAGCTCGCGAGCGTTTACGACCTCACGTTCGGACCGACGCTGCACCCGGGACGCGTACAGGCGTTGCAGCGGATGCAGATTCATCCCGGCGACTCCATCCTGGAGGTGGGCGTCGGCACCGGCATCAACTGCGCGATGTACCCAAGCAACACCGAAATCACCGGCATCGACTTCTCGGACGGCATGCTCGAGAAGGCCCGTGAGCGGGTGGCGCGAAAGGGGCTGACCAACGTCCGCCTGCTGCAGATGGACGCGCAGGACCTGAAGTTCGAAGACAACACCTTCGACATCGTCTACGCGCCCTACCTGATCAGCGTCGTGCCGGACCCGGTCAAGGTCGCCACCGAAATGCGCCGCGTGTGCAAGCCCGGCGGCCGGGTGATCTTCCTCAACCACTTCCTGAGCCCGAACAAGCTGCTGTCGAAGGCCGAGCGCTCGATCTCGCCGCTGACGGTGCACATCGGCTTCAAGTCGGATCTCGACCTGCCGGCCTTCCTGGCCCAGGCCAACCTCCAGCCGGTGTCGATCGAGAAGGTCAACATCCCGCGCATCTGGTCGCTGGTGACCTGCATCAAGGATTAGCAAGGTAGGGCCGAATGTCCCAGCCCGGCCCTCACATCGGCCTTCGTCTATCGGCCTTCGGCCTTCGAACGGAACACAAAGGGGCGCCTCGCGGCGCCCTTTTCCGTTGTAGCCATCGACACAGCAACAACAGGTAGGGCCGGCTGTCCCAGCCCGGTCCAAGGTCCGCTCGTGGCACTGCTGTCCGCATTGGCGCATTGCGCCGAGGAGCGTGAGCGCGCCTACAGCATCGCGCTGAGCATTCCCGCCGCCACGTCGGCGCCATTCACCGACGGACGCGACGTCGGGCGCGGCTGCGCGAGCAGGGCCTCGATGTCGGTGTCCCAGCGGGCCGACGCCAGCGCCTGCTGCTCGATGTACCGGCACCGCAGCACCGCCGGCATCTGCGCCACCATCACCGGATACTCCGCGAAGCGACCCCGGTCGGTGTAGAGCAGGGCGGTCTCATTGGCGACGCACTCGGAGACGATGCCGTAGCCGGGTTTGGAGGCAACGACGTCACAGGCGGCGACGAGATCTTCGTAGCGAAGACCTCGTGCCTCCAGTTCGTCGCGATTGACGTGGAGTGCATCACCCGGCGCACCGGCAGGCGCGTGTGCCGCGCCGCTCGAGAGCACGAGTCGATACGGAGCGCCGGCGTGATGCGCCAGGCGCATGCCGGCGACGCCGTAGCCGCCGAACGAGATCAGCACGAGCGGCCGGCCGTCATCGGCGCCGATCGCCCGTCGGGTGTCGCGAGGGTCACGACGCGCCCGCCGCGCGATCCATGGAAAATCCAGCACCGTCTCGACGGTCTTGAAGCCGCCGTCCATCGGCAGCCGCCACGCCGCCGTCGCCTCAGCGTAGCGAGCCCCGAGGCGCGCTGGAAGGTCGGTGTAGACCGCGTGGTCCCGCGTGAACTCTTCGTAGATCCAGTCCCACGTGAAGTTGGCGAGGACGATCGACGGGACGCCGGCGAGACGCGCTGCCGTCGACGCCAGCGGAGGCGCGTCTGCGACCACGACGCGCACGCCGCGCGCCCGGAAGTCGGCCGCCAGGCGTTCGGCCAGCGCGCCGGCGCCGGCCTCGAACGTCGCCGCGGTCGACAGCGTGGTGTCGATGTCGATTGCGAGGCTGTCGTGCTGAATCGCGCCGGTGTCGAGCATCTCCTCGACGATCGTCACCGGCACACGGATGGTGCGGTCGAGCAGCCAGCGTGAGGCGCGCGTGTGGACGGAGATTGGCAGGCCGGGGCAGAGCGCTCCGAGCGCGTTGATGACCTCGACCTGGCGACTGGCGTGCCCGAATCCGTGGCCGGAGATGCAGAAGGCGACCGCCACCGTCAGTTGACGGTGGCGGGTTCGGGCGGCACGACGGGCGGCGGCGCGCCGGTGTCGCCGGCGGGCGCCTGCACGGACCCGCCGAGCGCGATGGCGACCACTTCCTCGAACGTGGCGACCGGCTTGAACGTCATGTCGCGCCGGGCCTCGGCCGAGATCTCGTCGAGGTCGTCCGCGTTCTGGGCCGGCAGGATCATCGTCTTGACGCCTTGCCGACGCGCCGCGAGCGCCTTCTCCTTGATGCCGCCGACCGGCAGCACCAGGCCGCTGAGCGTGATCTCGCCGGTCATCGCGACGTCGGGCGTCACCGCCGTCTGGCGCGCAGCCGACAGGATCGCCGTCGCCATCGTCACGCCGGCGGACGGGCCGTCCTTGGGAATGGCGCCCGCCGGCACGTGCAGGTGCAGGTCGTGCTTGCCGAAGACATCATCGGAGATGCCGAGCGCCGAGGCGCGTGAGCGCACATGGCTGAGCGCGGCGCGGGCCGACTCCTGCATCACGCTGCCGAGCTGACCCGTCAGCACCAGCTGACCTTTGCCGCCGGGCAGCAGCGTCGCCTCGACATACAGCACGTCGCCGCCGGCCTCGGTCCAGGCCAGCCCGGTGACGACCCCGGGCCGCGACGTGCGGAAGGGCGCGTCGTTCTTGATTTTCGGCGGCCCCAGATAATCCGGCACGTCTTCGCCGTCGACGCGGAACGGCGCCTCGAGCGTGATGGTCGTCATCACCGGCAGCGTCGGCGCCGGCAGCGGATCGCCGGCCGGCGCGTCCGGCGTATCGCGATCCGGGTCGGCCGGTGGCGGCGGATCGCCGTCGGGCGCCTCGTCGGGATGCGGCACGCCCGGCGTCTCGCGCGGATCGGGATCCTCGCGCGTCGGCGCGGGACTCCCGGGCTCGCGCTCCGGCACGGGCGGTGGCATCGTCGGCGGCTCGCCCGCCGGTTCACCCGGCGGCGGCACGTCGACCGTGGCCACCTCGGTCGGGTCGGTGCCCTTCAGCGTGGTATCGACGCCGGCGACGCGCGCGGCAAGCTTGCGCGCGATCGTGCCCACCTGGCGCTCGAGGCCACGAACACCGGCCTCGCGTGTGTACTCACGGATGACGCGGCTCAGCGCCGGCGACGTGAGGTCGAGCCCGTCGACCGGGAGTCCGTGCTCCTTCATCTGCCGCGGAATCAGGTAGCGCCGCGCGATGTGCGCCTTGTCCTCTTCCGTGTAACCGCTCAGGCTGATGATCTCCATGCGATCGAGCAGCGCCGGGTGCACCGTCGACAGGTTGTTGGCCGTCGCGATGAAGAGCACCTTCGACAGGTCGACCGGCACCTCGAGGTAGTGGTCGCGGAACGTGTGGTTCTGCGCCGGGTCGAGCACCTCGAGCATCGCGGCGGCGGGGTCGCCCGAGAAGCCGCCGGCCTGCATCTTGTCGATCTCGTCGAGCATGAAGACCGGATTCATCGAACCGGCCTGCTTGAGCGCCTGCACCAGCCGACCCGGCATCGAGCCGATGTAGGTCCGGCGATGGCCACGAATCTCCGCCTCGTCGCGCACGCCACCGAGCGAGATCCGCACGAACTTGCGATTCATCGCGCGGGCAATCGACTGACCGAGCGACGTCTTGCCGACGCCCGGAGGCCCCGCGAAGCAGAGGATCGGGCCCTTCATGTCGTTCTTCAGCTTCCGCACCGCGAGGTACTCGACGATGCGGTCCTTCACCTTCTCGAGGTCGTAGTGATCTTCGTCGAGCACGGCGCGCGCGGCGCGTGGGTCGAGGCGATCCTCGGTGATGGTGCTCCACGGCACCTCGAGCACCCAGTCCAGGTAGGTGCGCACCATCTGGTATTCGGGTGAGGCCTGCGACATCCGATCGAGACGATCGACTTCGCGCGTGGCGGCCTTCAACACCGCCTCGGGCAGCTTCGCGTCGTCGATCCGCTTCCGCAGTTCGGCGATCTCCTGCCCTTCTTCCTCGCCGAGTTCCGACTGGATCGCCTTGAGCTGCTGGCGCAGGTAGTACTGGCGCTGCGCGTCGCTCATCTCCTGCTGCGCCTGCGACTCGATCTTGCCCTTGAGTTCGAGGAGCTCGACTTCGCGCTTCAGCGCGGCGGTAATCGCACTGAGCTTGACGCGCAGATCGTCCTGCTCGAGGAGGAGCTGCTTGTCCTCGGGCTTCATGTCGATCAGTGTGGCGAGCAGGTAGACGAGCCGCAGCGGCTCGTCGATGCCGGAGACGATCGACCGCAGGTCTGGTGACAGGCCGGTGGCCAGCGAGAAGGCCTTCTCGACCAGATCGCGGAGCGTGCGCAGGTACGCATCGATCTCGAGGCCGGCCGCATCGGGCTCCGGCGCTGCCGAGATCTCGGCATCCATGATGTTGCCGTCGCGCGTGACGTGGTCGAGGCGGACGCGCGCCACACCCTCGACGAGGATCTGCAGCCCCATCGCGCCCTTGGCCATCTGCCGGATGACGGCAACGGTGCCCACGCGGCGCAACTGGCCGGGCTGTGGATCGTCGGCGTCGCCGACCTGCATCACCAGCACCAGCATGCGATCGCCGGCCAGCGCGCGATTGACCGCGTCGACCGACACGGCGCGGTTCACCGCGAGCGGCTGCACCGTGAGCGGGAACACGACGGTGCTGCGCAGCGGCAGTACCGGCAGGCGTGAGGGAAGCGGGGGATCCTGGGCAGTGGTCTCAGCCACGAAGCATCATCTCCACGAGTGCGGCGTGCCGGCCCGAGTGCCAGCGCGTCTCCTATAGGACGCACGAGCCGCTGTGCGTGTCCATCAGACCCCGGCCGTTCGCCCGGGCGACGCACGTGGCGCCCCCGGTAACGGAGGACCCTCGCGGCCAGTCTATCAGTGGCTGCGCGCTATCATGCCGCGCATGCTGAGCATGCGTCCGCAGCCGAGCGAACACGCCGACTATTACGCCAAGTACGTCAGTCGCGTCCCCGACGGCCACTGGCGGGCGCAACTCGACGCGCAGCCCGGTGAATACCGCACGCTGCTCGCCGGCATCGATGAGGGACGGGCAGCGCTGCCGACCGCGCCGGGCAAGTGGACCATCACGCAGACGATCACGCACGTGGCCGACGCCGAACGCGTGTTCGCCTTCCGATTGCTCTGGTTCGCACGTGCCGACGGCGCACCGCTGCCAGGCTTCGATCAGGACAAGTGGACGACGGCCCTCGCCGGCACGACGGTCTCGCTCGCCGACGCGCTCGCCGACTTCACCGCCGCGCGCCAGGCGACGATCGCGATGTTGAAGACGGTGCCCGACGACGTGGCCGACCGGCAAGGTGTGGCGAGCGACAACCCGATCACCGTGCGCGCGCTGGCCTGGATCATCACCGGCCACGCGCAGCACCACCTCGAGCTGCTGCGAGAGGCGCTCGGGTAATTTCAGCAGTTCACTAGTTTCAGAATGTCATCAGCAGCGCAACGGAGCGGACGGCATCGTCTCCGCCCCGTCGCACACCGCGACGACGTACCGACACGGTGTTTGCGGTAGGGACCGCTCGCCGAGCGGTCCGCTCCAGCGTGGACGGGCCGGCGGCCCGCCCCTACCTACGAATGGCGCTCGTCGTGGTGAGCGGTCGTGAAGTTCTGAAATTTTGAAATTCTGAAATTCTGAACTTCTGCAATTCTCAATAGACGCCAGGCATCATGCGCCAGCGGACCTGGCGTTGATAGTCGCGATAGGGTGTGCCGAAACTCTCGACGAGACTCCGTTCCTCGAACGGGATCGCCAGCACCAGATAGGCAACGCTGACCACCGCGAAGACCAATCGCGTCGACGTCATCACCGGCGCACCGCCGACGAACAGCAGCCAGCCGAAATAGATCGGGTGACGCACGAGGCCGTACAGACCGCGCGTCTCGAGCACGTCGCCGGCGGCAGCGCGGCGTGGCGGCGCCAGTCCCATCAACTCGCGGACGCTGAGCGTCCGTGCCGCCAGCAGCGTCACGACCACACCCGCCGCCTGCACCGCGGCGCCGACGTACCACCACGCGCCGGGGAGCGCATACCAGAGTCCCGGCAGCGGCTGCCACAGCACCGTCGATGCCAGGAACAGCAGGCTGGCGACGACGACATAGATGGAGCGTTCGGCTTCTGGCCCGACGCGCGCGTGCAGCCAGCGCTTCATCGGCGTGCGCGCCAGCACGCTGTGGTGCAGCGCGAACGCGCTGAAGATGGCGACGTTCCAGCACAGCGGCATCAGGAACGGCGCGTCGGATGGGGCGATCTCGTCGAAGGCCTGGAAGTACTGCTTGCCACCCGCCGTGAGCGACACGAAGAAGAGCAGGGCACCGACGCCCTTGAGCAGGAGCAGCGAGAGCGATGGGGCAGGGGACGTCGGCACGGATCAGCTCGAGGGCCGCATAGTATAGTGCGGTCAATGCGGTCCTCGCCCCGCATCGCGATCTCCGGCATCGGCGTCGTCTCGCCGTTCGGGGCTGGACGCGAATGCTACTGGAGCCACATCCACCAGGGTCGCAGTGCGACGCGGCGCATCGACGAGTTCGATCCCTCCCCATATGCGTGCCAGGTCGCGGCGCCGCTGCCGGCGATGTCGATCGAGCAGGCGCCACGCCTCGACGCCCATCCCTCGCTCGACGGGCGCGACGCCGACGACGTGTTGCGCGAGCGTGCCGAGGCGCGCCGCTACTCGCGGGCCTCACTCGCTGGGGTGATTGCGGCGCGTGAAGCGTGGCACGACGCCGGTCTCCAGCTCGGCGAACCCGATGCCGGCGTCATCATCGGCACTGGGGGCGGCGGCATCGAGCTCGGGGAACGCCAGTACCGCGAGTTCTTCACCGATGGCCTCAAGCGCGTCACGCCGTATGCCATCCCCGTGTCGATCTGCGGCATGTTGTCGAGCGAGATTTCGATGGCGCTGCAACTGCACGGCATCAGTCACGTGCTCTCGACCGGCTGCACCAGTTCGACCGATGCCACCGGCTATGCGCTGAGCCTCCTGCGCAACGGTGAAGCGTCGGCTCTGCTGTGCGGCGGTGTGGACGCGTGTGTCACGCCCGGCATGATCTACGGCTTCTCGCGCATGCGCGTCGTGTCGACGGCGTACAACGACACGCCGTCCCTCGCGTCGCGTCCGTTCGATCAGGATCGTGACGGCTTCGTGCTCGGCGAGGGGGCGTGGATGTACGTGCTCGAGCCGGAAGATCGCGCCCGTGCGCGCGGCGCCCACGTGTACGCCGTGCTCGAAGGCTACGGCTCCACCTGCGATGCGTACCACCGCGTGCAGATGGATCCCGAAGGCGTGCAGATCGTCCGGGCGATGCAGCTGGCATTGGCGCGGGCCGAGCGAGCTCCGGAATCGGTCGGGTACGTGAACTTCCACGGCACGTCGACGCAGTTGAACGACGCGATCGAAATCCGATGCGTGCGCGACGTGTTCAACGGCCATGCGGAGCGCCTGCATGGTTCGTCGACCAAGTCGATGGTCGGTCATCCGCAGGGGGCCAGCGGCGCCTGCGGGATCGTCACCACGGCCCTCGCGCTCGACCGCGGCTTCCTGCCGCCGACGATCAACGTCACCAACCTCGACCCGGCCTGCGATCTCGACGTGCTGCCCAACGCCGGTCGTCCGTCGCAGGTCGAGGCGGCGCTCTGCAACTGCCTCGGTTTCGGCTCCAAGAACAGCGCGGTGGTCGTCGCCAGCGCCCATGCCTGACGTTGTCGTCTCCGGCGGTGGCCCGGCGGGTGCGTTTGCCGCGCTCGTGCTCGCGCGGGCCGGCGCCCGCGTCGTCCTCGTCGATCGCGACACGTTTCCTCGTCACAAACTCTGCGGCGACACGCTGAACCCCGGTGCGATCGCCGTCCTCCGACAGGCCGGACTCGCAGACCCGGTCGAGGCGCACGGCCTGCCGCTCGACGGCATGGTGGTGACGGGCAGCGGCGGCGTGCGCATCCGCGGGACATACGGCGGCGGGATGGTCGGACGCGCGTGGGCGCGCCACACCCTCGACGCCCACCTGCTCGGCGCGGCCGCCGACGCTGGCGTCGACGTGCGGACGGGCGTTCGTGTGGTGCGGCCGTCGTTCGATGCCACCGGGCGTGTGGACGGGATCGTGACGCGCCAGTCGAGCCACGGCGAGGAGACGTGTCGCGCGCGATGGACGATCGCCGCCGACGGACGTCGATCGCCGCTCGCACTCGCCGCCGGCTTGATCGCGCATCCGCGATGGCCTCGCCGATGGGCGATCGGGACGTACGTCGAGGGCGTCACCGAGGTCGGCGCGTTCGGCGAGATGCACGTGCGGGCCGGTCACTACATCGGGCTGGCGCCGGCCGCCGATGGCTGCGCGAACGTGTGTCTGGTCACCGGGGCTCGGGAGCACTACGAGGATCCGGGCGCGCGGCTGTGGGGGGCCCTCCGGCAGGATCCGATGCTGCGTGACAGGTTCGCGATGGCCCGTCAGGTCGCGCCAGTCGTGACGCTCGGGCCGCTCGCGGTCGACGCGCGCGCGCCGGGTATCCCCGGCCTCCTGTTGGCCGGCGACGCCGCCGGCTTCGTCGACCCGATGACCGGCGACGGCCTGCACCTCGCGCTGCGTGGTGCGCTGCTGGCCGCCGACGTGCTCGTACGTCAGCAGGGCGTGACCGACGAACGCGTGGTTCGGCACCTGGCGGACGCGCGATCCCGCGAGCTGGGAGGCAAGCAGCGCTTCAACCGCGTGCTGCGACGGCTCGTCGGCTGGCCCCTCGGCCTCCGTGTCGGTGCGCTCGGCGCCGCGTGCCTGCCGGCCGCGTTGCGGCACATCATCGCGACCGCCGGCGACGTCGGCGTCGCCGCGCGACAGGCCACGGTGTGACGCGGCTCACGCCCCCGCTCGTCGCGCTGGTGGCGCTCGGCCTCGCGATGGCGCTCGAAGCCCGCCGTTCGGCGGCCAAC
>DATJTM010000802.1:0-4755 GCA_035503395.1 Luteitalea sp. | reverse complement strand
TAGAAGTCGACGTTCGGGAACAGCTTCTTCTCGCCGGTGACGACCTGCTCGATGCGCTGCGAGAGCTGGAACCAGCGCGGATGGCCGGCCCGCTCCCCCAGTTCCTTCGACATCCGGCGCAGGTGCGTGGCGCGCGGATCCTCGGTCTTGTACACGCGGTGCCCGAAACCCGAGATCTTCTCCTTCCGGGACAGCTTGGCGCGCACGAAGGCTTCGGCCCGATCGTCGGTCGCGTCTTCGCCGAGGTCGAGCAGCATCTTCATCACTTCGGCGTTGGCGCCGCCGTGCAGCGGTCCCTTCAGTGTGCCGATGCCCGAGACGACCGCCGAGTGCACGTCACTCAACGTCGCAGCCGTCACGCGAGCGGCAAACGTCGAGGCGTTCAGCTCGTGGTCGGCATGCAGGATGAGGCCGATGTCGAAGGCGCGCACCGACGTCGGGTCGGGCCGCTGTCCCTTCAGCATGTAGAGGAAGTTGGCGGCCTGGCTCAGCGCCGGGTCCGGCGTGATCAGCCCACCGCCCTGCAGCAGCCGTCCGTAGGTCGCAACCAGCGTGCCCATCTGCGCGGTCAGCCGCACCGCCTTGCGGTAGTTTGCCGCCGGGCTGTTGTCGCTGGCGTCCGGGTCGTAGTGCGACAGCGCCGACGTCAGCGTCCGCAGCGTGTCCATGCCGTCGGACGGCGGCAGGCTGCGCATCAGCCGGACGACGCCATCAGGCAGCGCGCGCCCCGCGGCCAGCTGCGAATGGAGGTCACCGAGCTCGGCCCGGTTCGGCAGGCGCCGGTGCCACAGCAGGAAGCACACTTCCTCGAACGTCGCCGACTGCGCCAGGTCGTGGATGTCGTAGCCGCAATACGACAGCACGCCCCGCTCACCGTCGATGAAACAGATGGCAGACGATGTGGCGACGACGTCTTCGAGTCCGGCTTTTCCCGCAGGTGCGCTCATACGGGGCTCAGGATATCGCAGCGCAGAACCGTAGCCGCCGGACTTTGTCCGGCGGGCGCAACACCACTGACCGTCGACCTGAAGGTCGACGGCTACAAAGAGAAGGCGCGCTCGAGGAGCGCGCCTTCTTCTGACTTCCGACTTCGAGCTTCTGACTTTCGCCGTTATTCGCCCGCGATCTGCGTGCTGAGCGCGACGTCCTCGCCGCCGAACTGCTGGAACAGCGACGTCAGGCCCGGGTAGAGGAACCCGACCTGGAAGAGCACGAGGAACGGCAGCGTGCCGTAGATGCCGTTGGCCAGCGCGTAGAAGACCGTGCCGGTGAAGTAGACGCCCAGCGCCACCTCGGCGAGCGGCTGCCACAGCATCATCTGGTGGTACTTCTTGCCGACCCAGTCGTCGCCGGTGCGTTCGACGCCGTGCTTGGGCGTGCGGACGAATTCGCTCTGCTTGCCGAAGATCGCCTCGAGCACCGCGCGCGTGTTGTTGATCGACAGGCCAATGCCCACCGCCATCAGCAGCGGCAGGTACTTGAGGCGCGTCGTCCAGTCCTGCGGATACGCCTGCTTCTGGCAGAACGCGTAGAAGTTGACCACCGAGAACGTCGCCGCGAAGAACAGCGGGATGTCGATCAGCAGCATCTCCGACCAGCCCATGTTGTAACGGACGTACATGGACGGGAACATCAGCACGCAGAGCACGACCATCAACAGGTAGTTGAAGTTCGCGGTCAGGTGGAAGAACGCCTCGGCCTTGACCCGGAACGGCAGGTCGGCGCTCAGGATCTGCGGCAGCAGCTTCAGCGCCGTCTGCACCGAGCCCTTCGCCCAGCGGAACTGCTGCGACTTGAAGCTGTTCATCTCCACCGGCAGTTCGGCCGGGGTGATGACGTCCTCCATGAACACGAAGCGCCAGCCCTTCAGCTGCGCGCGGTAGCTCAGGTCGAGATCCTCGGTGAGCGTGTCGTGCTGCCAGCCGCCCGCCGACTCGATGGCGTCGCGGCGCCAGATGCCGGCGGTGCCGTTGAAGTTGAAGAAGCAGCCGGCGCGGTTGCGGCTGCCGTGCTCGAGCACGAAGTGCCCGTCCAGCATGATCGACTGGATGCGGGTGAGCGTCGAGTAGTCGGCGTTGATGTGGCCCCAGCGGGCCTGGACCATGCCGATCTGCGGATCGCCGAATTGCGGCAGGGCGCGGCGCAGGAAGTCGGCCGGCGGCACGAAGTCGGCGTCGAAGATGGCGATGTAGCGGCCTTCGGCCACATGCATGCCCGCCTCGAGCGCACCCGCCTTGAAGCCCGTACGATCGGTGCGGTGCAGGTGGACGATGTTGAACCCCTGCATCTGCCAGCGCCGGACGGCCAGGGCGGCAACGTCGACCGTTTCATCGGTCGAGTCGTCCAGCACCTGGATCTCCATCAACTCCCTGGGATAGTCCATCCGGCAGACCGCGTCGATCAGGCGGTCCACCACGTACATCTCGTTGAAGATGGGCAGTTGGATGCAGACGACCGGCAGCGGATCCAGTTGCGGACGCGGCCCGGGCACATGGTCGGCGTACCGCTTGTACCAGTACACCATCACGTACCGGTGCCATCCATAGAACGCCAGGATGCTCAGGACGAAGAAGTACGCCGCAAGGATCGCGAGTTCCGAGAGGGTCATAGACGGCTGCTGAATGATCTCAACTGTTCGTGCCCAGACACACGAAACCAAGAGATTACTGCAAGCCGTCGTACGTGGTCAAACCATTGGCCGAGCTCTCTGACGACAGCGGCTGGTCGCGTGTGCTAGGCTAGCAGGTTCGTCCGCGCAGTCACCGCGCGCCAACCGTCGGTTCCCCATGCAATCCACCACTCTCCGCGCGCTCGAGTTCGATCTGGTTGCGGCGGTGGTGCGTTCGTACGCGGTCACGCCGCTCGGCACCCGGCGACTCGATCAGCTCGCGCCGTCGACCGATCCGGTGCGCGTCGCCGAGGCCCTCGACCTCACCGGCGAGGCCCTGCTGCTCCTCCAGGATCACCAGACGCTGCCGCTGCGTGCTGGCGAGGCCGTCAACGGGGCGCTCGAGGCGCTGCCCATCCAGGGCGTGCCGCTCGAGCCGCTCCGCCTGCTGGCCCTGGCCGACTTCTTCGACTCGGTCGACCGCACCGTCGCGCTCGTCGAGCGGGCCGCGACCCGCCTGCCGGCCCTGGCCGCCGTCGCACGTCGTGCGTCGCGGTTCGTCGACGAGAACGCCCGCGTCCGCAAGGCGATCAGCCAGCACGGCGACGTCGTCGACGAGGCGAGCCCGGCGCTGGCGACACTGCGCGACAAGCTGCGCCGGCAGCGGCAACGCCTCCGCGGCACCCTCGAGTCGTACCTGCGCGGACGCGACACCGCCAAGTACCTCCAGGAACAGGTCGTCACCGAACGCAACGGCCGCTACGTGCTGGTCGTGCGCTCCGAGCACCGGACGGCGATTCCGGGACTGATCCACGGCGCCTCCGCCAGTGGCGCCAGCCTGTACCTCGAGCCGCTCAGCACCGTCGACGTCAACAACGACATCGTCGCCCTCGAGGAGCAGGAGGCCGAGGAGGTCCGCCGCATCCTGCTGGCCCTGACCGACGGCTACCGGGCCCGCACCGGCGACCTGCAGAAGACGCTCGAGACGGCCACCGACCTGGACGTGATCCAGGCGCGGGCGCGTTGCTCGATGTCGTTCAACGGCGTCCGGCCGGCGCTGTCGCACGATGGCCGGCTCGAGTTGCGGCACGCGCGCCACCCGCTGCTGATTCCGGCAGTGGCCCGTCGCCTCCCGGACGCCGACGGCCGCGTGCCCCGCGAGACCGAACCGGTCGCCAGCGACCTGCTCGTGGTGCCGCCCTCCAAGGTGCTGGTCATCACCGGACCGAACACCGGTGGCAAGACCGTCGCGCTCAAGACCGCCGGGCTGCTGGTGCTGATGGCGCAGGCCGGGCTCTTCGTGCCGGCCGAAGCCGGATCGCGCCTGCCGGTCTTCCGCAGCGTGTTCGCCGACATCGGCGACGAGCAGTCGATTGCCGCCAACCTGAGCACGTTCTCGTGGCACATGACGAGCATCGTGTCGATGGACAAGGCGCTGAAGCTGCCGGCGCTGGTGCTGCTCGACGAGGTCGGCAACGGCACCGATCCGGTCGAGGGCGGCGCGCTGGGAGTGGCGATCATCGACCACTTCCGCCAGCGCGGCGCGCTGGTCGTGGCGACCACGCACTACGAGACGATCAAGTCGTACGCGACGAGCACGCAGGGCGTCACGTGTGCGGCCTTCGGGTTCGTGCCGGAGACGTTCGCGCCGACCTACCGGTTGATCTACGGATCGCCGGGCGGCAGTCTCGCGTTCGAGATCGCGGCACGACTGGGGCTGCCCAAACCGGTGCTGGACGCCGCCCACGCGTGGCGCGACGACAACGCCGCCCGCTTGTCCGAGCAGATGGCCAAGCTCGACACCCAGCTTCAGTCGCTGGATCACGAGCGGCGGCTGACGGCGCAGGCGCGCACCCAGGCGGAAACCGCCGAACGACAGCTGCGCGTGCGCGACGAGGCCCTGCGCGAGCGCGAGGCGCAGTTCACGCGCAAGCTCGAACAGAAGCTGAACGAGCAGCTCCGCGACGCGCGGACCGAAGTCGATCGCATCGTCCAGGAGTTGCGCCTGCAGGCGACGTCGCTCGAGAAGAAGCAGCAGAAGACGCACGCCGCGATTCCGACCGGCGTCACCGGCGACCTGCGGGTCTCGGCCCGCGCCGCGCTCGATGCGGTGGCCGACCGGGTCCGCGAGGGCGGCTCGCCGGGCG
>DATJTM010000801.1:0-6362 GCA_035503395.1 Luteitalea sp. | reverse complement strand
AGCAGCGTGGCGCGCACGCGTTGCGGGCCGGCGTGGACGTCGTCCACAACGCCGATCGCATCGTCTTCCCGCGAGCGGCGCGTGGGTCGTACACGTTCTCGTCGCTGGCGAACTTCCTGGCGGGGACGTACAACAACGCCGGCTACACGCAGACGTTCGGCGAGACCGACGTCGATCAGGACGCCACCTCCCTCGGCGTTTACGTGCAGGATGCCTGGAGCGTCGGTTCGAGCCTGACGTTGAACCTCGGCGTCCGCTACGACCTGCAGTTCCTCGAGACGGTGAACACCGACACCGACAACGTCTCACCGCGCGTCGGTTTCGCCTGGGTGCCCTCGTCGTCACGCCGTCTCGTCGTCCGAGGCAGCGCCGGTGTGTTCTACGACCGCGTGCCGCTGCGTGCCCTCGCCAATGCCCTGCTGTCGGCCCACAACACGACCTCGCTCGACGCACTCCGTCAGACGACGGTAGCGTTGTCACCGGGTCAGGCAGGGGCGCCGGTCTTTCCGAACGTCCTGGCGGCACCGGTGCCGTCGGTCACGCTGTTCAACCTGACGACGATGGATCGCGACCTCCAGAGCGCGTCGTCGCGGCAGGCAAGCCTCGAGGTGGAACGGCAGCTCTCGGCCGGCACCACGGTCAGTGCGGCGTACTCGTACGTCGGCGGCCGCGACCTGCTCATGGCCATCAACCAGAACGTCCCGTCGTGCCTGCCGGTGGGCAGCAACAACGGCTGCCGGCCGATTCCCGCGTACGCCAACGACAGTCGCTACATGTCCGCCGGCCGCTCGGCGACGCACGCGCTGTCGCTCACACTGAACCAGCGGGCCACCTCGTGGGCGTCGTATCGCGCCACCTACACGCTCGCCCGCGCGAAGAACGACGTCGGCGAGTTCTTCTTCAGCGGTCCGATCGATCCCTTCGACGTCTCGAAGGACTGGGCACGCGCCGACAACGATCGACGACATGCACTCGTCGTGTCCGGCAGCATCGAATCTCCCGCCATCAGCCGTGATTCGGCCTGGTCGGGCCTGCTGCGCGACTGGCAACTCAGCGCGCTGCTGCAGGCGTATTCGGCGACGCCGTTCACGATCGCGTCCGGCGTGACGACGCTGCAAGGCACGGCCGGGCGCCCGATCGTCGACGGCGCCTTCATCGCCCGCAACACCGGCGTCGGTGATGAGTTCGCGACGTTGAACCTGAGACTGCAGCGCGCGTTCACCATCGCCGGATCCGTGCGGGCCGAGGCCGCCGTCGAGGTGTTCAACGTGACCAACGTGGTCAACGAGATCGCCCGCAACACGACGTTCGGCAACGGTGCTTATCCTGGCTCGCCCGCCGCGACGTTCGGCCAGGTCACCGCGGTCGGTGAACCGCGAAGCGCGCAGATCGCGCTTCGCCTGCGCTTCTGATTCGGGATACGAGATGACGACGAACGGAACCATCGCAGTGCTCGCAGCGACGCTCACGGTAGCCGGCGCAGTGGCGCCCCTCATCGGCTCGGCAGCGCCGACGACACCCGTGGCGATCTTCGACATCGCCGGCCGTGCCGATTCCACACCGTCGATTGCCGCGTCGGGTCGACACGTCGCTGTCGTGTGGGGCGCGTCGGCCGACGGCAAGGCCGACGTGTACGTGGCGATGAGCGCGGACCGTGGCAACACCTTCGGCACGCCGGTGCGCGTCAATCGCGTCGACGGCGAAGGCAGGCTCGGGGGCGAACTGCCGCCACGCGTCGCCCTGACGTCATCGTCGCGCGGCGGCGCACCTGACGTCGTCGTGCTGTGGAACGCACGCGGCACGGCGACCGAGATCAAGCTGTCGCGATCGCGTGACGGCGGGCGGACGTTCGAGACGCCGGTTGCGTTGCAGTCCGCCGGCGCCGCCGGCGACCGCGGCTGGCCGGCGCTCACGCTGGACGCCCGCGGCACACCGCACGCCGTGTGGCTCGACCATCGCGGCATCGCAGCAAAACGCGCCGCGGCGGGAGGCGGCCCGGCGGCGAAACACGTGCACGGGGCGAAGCCGGTCGACCCCGACTTCGCGCAGGGCTCGAGTCTCTATCACGCGACCGTGAACAGCAAGGGTGCCGTGGAGCACGCGATCACCCGCAGCGTCTGCTACTGCTGCAAGACGGCGCTCGCGTCGGGGCCGGGCAACACGTTGTACGCGGCCTGGCGCCATGTGTATCCCGGCGACCTTCGCGACATGGCGATGTCGACATCGTCGGACGGTGGTCGAACGTTCTCGGAGCCCGCGCGCATCAGCGAGGATGGCTGGGCGATTCAGGGCTGCCCCGACGATGGGCCATCAGCGGCGGTCGATAGTCGCGGCACCGTGCACGTCGTATGGCCGACCCTCATCGGCGGAGACTCGCCGGAAGGCGCGCTGTTCTACGCGACGACGACGGATGGGCGTCGCTTCACGCCTCGCGTGCGCGTCCCGACGCTCGGGTCGCCGAAGCCGACGCACCCGCAGGTCGCCATTCATGGCGGGACCGTGGTCGTCGCCTGGGACGAGAGCCGCGATGGCCGACGCGTCGCGGCCGCCCGCGCCGTACGGCGCACACGTGAAGGGGTCGTGCGCTTCGGTGACGCCGTGACCATCGCTCCCTCGGGCAGTGCGAGCCACCCGGTGCTTGCCGCCACCGACCAGGGCTTGATTGCCGTCTGGACCACGGGCGGCGAGCAATCGCGCGTCGAGGCGCGGCGGCTGTCGCTGCCCTGAGACCAGCGCTTACGCGGACGCAGGCAGCGCCGTCGCGAGGTGTGCGAGGGCGCGTTCGAGCGCGGTCTGCAGGGCGGCCGGTCGAACGGGTTTGCTGAGGTAGTCGTCCATGCCGGCCTCGAGGCAGCGATCGCGATCGTCCTGCATCGCGTTGGCCGTGAGCGCGACGATGTACGGGCGATGCCCCGGCAGATGGCTGTTCGCACGGATGTGCCTCGTCGCTTCGAGACCGTCCATGCCAGGCATCTGCACGTCCATCAGCACGACGTCGTAAGTGCGTCGACGAATCGCGTCGAGTACCTCGACGCCGCTGGCGACGACGTCGGCGCGATAGCCCATCTTGCCGAGCAGGCCGGTCGCGACGCGCTGGTTGACGACGTTGTCCTCGGCGAGCAGGATACGTAGCGGTGCGCGGTCGCGGAGACGGCCGTCGCCCGAGGCGCTGCTGGCACTGGCTGGCAGTGACGCGGGCAGCGATGCCTCGCGGGTGGCAATCGTGAAGGAGAACGTCGAGCCACGACCCTCCTCGCTCTCCACCCACATTCGTCCACCCATCAGCGTCGTCAGCTGCTGGCTGATGACGAGTCCGAGCCCGGTCCCGCCGTACTGCCTCGTCGTCGAGGCATCGACCTGGCTGAACGACTTGAACAGCCGGTCGAGTCGATCGGCCGGAATGCCGATGCCGGTGTCGCGCACGTCGAACTGCAGGAGGAACGCGCCGTCGGCGGCGGGCCGGCGCGTGACGATCACGTCGACGCTCCCTTCCGGCGTGAACTTGACGGCGTTGGTGACGAGATTGACGAGCACCTGACGGAGGCGCGTGATGTCGCCGACGATCGCCGCCGGCACGTCGGCCGCGATGTCGCGACGAATGGCCACGGCCTTGCCGGCCGCCGCGACCATCACCAGTTCGATCGCCTCGTCGACGCACTGCGCCAGGGCGAACGGCTGATGCTCGAGCTCGAGTCGTCCGGAGTCGATCTTCGAGAAGTCGAGGATGTCGTTGATGAGCAGCAGCAGCGAGTCGCCGCTCGTGCGCACCATCTCGACGGCTTCGCGCTGATCGGCGCTGAGCGGCGTGTCGAGCAGCAGGCCCGTCATCCCGATCACTGCGTTCATCGGTGTCCGGATCTCGTGGCTCATGTTGGCGAGGAACTCGCCCTTCGCGCGTGATGCCTCCTCGGCGGCTTCGCGCGCTGTATCGGCGGCGACCCTGGCGTCCTCGAGGGCGGCCTCTGCCCGACGCCGCTCGACGATCTCCTGCTGCAACTCGCGCGTCCGCGCGTCGACGCGCGCCTCGAGCGCCCGGCGCCGGGCATTCAGGTGGCGCACGCGCAGGCGATGCACGCCGCCGAGGCCTGCGAGGACCAGGCATCCAACGCCGAAGGGAAACCACGGCTGCTGATGGAGGCGCGGCTCGAGGACGAGTGGCAGCGTGGCGCCGGCCGTGCTCCACACGCCGTCGCTGTTGGCGGCCATCACGCGGAACCGGTAGGTTCCAGGCGGCAGGTTCGTGTAGTACGCCGCGCGGCGCGATCCGGCCTCGATCCAGTCCTGATCGAAGCCCTCGAGGCGATAGCGGAAGCGCACGTGTTCAGGGTCGATGAAGCTGAGGGCCGTGTAGTGGACCTCGAGGTCGCCGCCGCCCGGCGCGAGTTGCAACGAGCCACCCGACGGCACCAGCGTGCGATCGTGGAACACCTGCTGGATTGCGACGGGCGGCGCCAGTGTGTTGACCGTGATCCGTGCGGGGTCGATGGTGGCGGCGCCACGGATCGTTGGAAACCACAGCCGACCATCGTGCGCTCGAATGGCGCCCGGCGCCGACCCGCCATTGCACTCGGCGCTGCGCAGGCCGTCGGCAGCGCCGTACACCGTCGAGTGGATGCGTCGATCGGCGCCCGCTTCCGCCGCCACGAGCTGCTTCGGGGCGACCGTCCAGATGCCCTTGTTGCTCGAGAGCCAGTAGCGACCGAGACGGTCGTCGACGACATGGAAGACGGTGTTGTCGAACAAGCCCTCGTCCACCGTGAAGGCAAACGCAGCGCTCGGCGTGACGTGGACGAGCCCACGACCGATCGTGCCGAGCCACAGATCGCCGGCCGCGTCTTCGTGAATCGCGGTCACGGTCAGGCCGTCGAGGGTGCTGCCACGTGAGACGGTCGTGACGCGATGGCCATCGATGCGCTTCAGCCCGGCGCCGTAGGTGCCGACCAGGAGCGTGCCGTCGCGGGCCTCGAGAGCCGTCAGGACGTGCGTCGTGCCGCCGGCCGGGTCTATCACGATCGGCGTAAGGCGGTCGCCGTCGAGGCGGGTCATGCCGGCGCTCGTGCCCACCCACACGCGACCGGACCGATCTTCCACGAGAACCTTGACGTGCTCGTCGAGAAGGCGCCACCTGCGCAACGTCCGGCCGTGCCGGTCGATGGCCGTGAGCATCTCGCGCGTGCCGATCAGCATCGAGCCGTCGCGCCGCTCGAGGATTGCCATCGCGTCTTCGGTCGGGAAGAAGCGCGGCGGCACGGCGCCGGACGCGAGACGGCCGCCGTCGAGTCGCGCCACACCGGCGCCTTCACCGCCGATCCAGATCGCGCGGTCGCGACTCTCGAAGATCGACCAGACGTAGTTGGGCAGCGCCTCGGGCTCGCCGAACAGCGTGAACTTGCCGTCGCGGAGCTGGCGCAGTCCGTCGCCGACCGCACCGAGCCAGAGGCTGCCCTCGCGATCCTCGAACTGGGTCTGCATGCTGTCGGTGCTGGATTCGCGCGCGAATGACAGCAGGTCGATGCGGTCGTCGACGACGCGGCCGATGCCGCGGCCGCCGGTCGCCATCCACACCGTCCCGTGCCGATCCTCGAGCAGGCGATAGACGGACGGCTGGATCGCCGCAGTCGGGACCGGACGATGGATGCGGCGTGACGATCCGGCGACCTCGAGGACCCCATGCGTCATGGTCGCAATCCAGAGTCGGCCACTGCGGTCCTCGACGATGTCGAGGATGGTGCCACGCGCCGACGTCCAGTCGGCCAACGCCGGGCGGACCAGGCCGTTCTCCAGCACCGCCAGTCCATCGTCGGTGCCCAGCCACACACTGCCGTTGCGTCGCACCTCGATGGCGCGGACTGACGTGTCCGGCAGGCCGTCCTTCTTCGAGTAAGCTCTGACTTTCCCCTCACGAATGGCGTGGAGGCCACCGTTCTCGCTGCCGACCCAGACGGTGCCATCGCGGGCAGCCACGAGCGTCACCACCATCAGGGAGCCGAGTTCGGTGCCGCCGACGGTCGAGAACTGCCCGTCCTTCAGCCTCGCCACTCCCCCGCCGTAGATGCCTATCCAGAGACTGCCGTCGGGGCCGACGTCGAGGCGGTTGATGAACGATCCGTGCAGCGCCGGCGTGTTGCGCGCGTCGAAGACGGTGAAGGTGACGCCATCGAAGCGCGCCAGGCCGTCCTGTGTGGCTATCCACAGATAGCCGTCCGGCGTCTGGACGATGTCGGTGACCGTGTTCTGCGGCAGGCCGTCGTCGGACGTCCAGCTGCGCAGGACGTACTGCGACAGCGCCCGCGACGGATCGAGCGCGGTGGCCGGAGCGGCACACAGCGACAGCACCAACGTGCCGAAGACGACAATGAGGA
>DATJTM010000800.1:0-7547 GCA_035503395.1 Luteitalea sp. | reverse complement strand
GTGCGGCACGCGCCCCGCACGTCGCGCTTCGCGTCGTCAAGCCAGCGGAACGAACGTGCGTCGCGCTGCAACGCCTTGGCTTGCTCGACGCCGCCGAACGCGCGTCGGGCGGCCTGCCGCGCCTCGTCGGCGGACAAGCCGCGTTCGCGCAGGTCGTCCTCGAGCAGCAGCAGGTGCGCATCCACCTCGCGCGTCAACGCCGCCTCGGCTCGATCGGGACGGAACACCGTGATGACGCGGCGCAGGAGTCGTCTGGATGCAGACATCGGCAGTCTCCGGGCCCTTCTGGACCTTCTCGACCTTCTCGACCTTCTTGAACTTTGTGAGCGTGTGCTTCGTCGACCGCCGCCGTCAGCCTTCGTCGGCCAGCAGCGTGTCGACGAGACCGGCGATCCGGTGCCAGCGTTCGGTCTGCGCCTCGAGGCCGCGCAGGCCGCTCTTCGTGATGGCGTAGTACTTCGCCTCACGGTTACTGGGCGTGCGCTGCCAAGTGCCCTTGATCCAGCCCTTGTCTTCGAGACGCACGAGGGCGGGGTAGAGCGTCCCCTGATTGAGCGAGAGGCGCGACGCCGCGACCTGTTCCAGTCGCGAGGCGAGGCCGTAGGCGTGCAGCGGCCCCATCGTGTGCAGTGCCCGCAGCACGATGAGATCGAGGGTGCCCTGCAGCAGTTCTACCCGGTCGCTTCTATCACTGGCCATCCAAGTGATCTCCGCCGGCGAGGATGCCGCGGCGTCCACTTTGATGTCAAGTGGAGCGCGAACAACGGGCAGGGACGACCGCTCAGGCGGCGGGGAGCTGGACGCCGGTCAATTCCGCCAGCCTGGCGACGAGCCGATCCTGGAACGCCGTGTCGGCAGCTGTGGGTGCGACGTCGGCCTGACGCAGATGGTGCCAGTAGCGCCCGCTCGCGCGGGCGGCGGGCTCGTCGCTGACGGCGAGCCACTCCTGCGTGGCATGCCCGAGCGGCAATTTGTCGGGCGCGCTCGGCCCACCCATCTTCGTCGGGACCCAGCCCGGATCGACGGCGCTGCTCACGACACCCGGCCAGCGACGTGCCACGGCGAACGCGAGCGCCGTGATGTACAGCTTGCTCTCCGAGTACGCCAGATCGGCATTCCACGGACGCGTCGTCCAGTCGATGTCGCGCAGCGACGCGTCGGCGCCGCGATGCATCGAACTGCCGATGTAGATCAGGCGAGCCGGACGTTCGATCAGCGCCGTGAGAATGTACGGTGCGAGCACGTTGACGGCGAGCGTGCTCGCGTGCCCCTCGGCCGTGTCGCCTCGACCGTCGCGCCCGACCATGCCGGCGTTGTGGATGACGGCATCCATTCGGCCGAAGCGGTTCACGCTCGCAGCGAGCGCGCGCGTCTCCGCCGCGCTGGCCAGATCACCGATGACGACACCCAGTCCGCGCGACACAGTCGATGCGATCGAGGCCGCCCGGGCCTTCGACCGCGCGTGAAGCAACACCGAATGGCCCTGACCGATCAGGCTCTGCGCGGCCGCCATGCCGAGGCCATCGGTCGAACCCGTGATGAAGATGCGCCGCTTCACCGGTCGCGTTCCTTCCTGCCGAGCGGCCTGCGGTGCCAGGAATGCCGCACCGACCGTACCAAGGAATGCCCGCCGTGGCACTGCGCCCGAGTCATCGCGTGCCTCCTCTCGCCTCTCGCGCCTCATCGTCACTCCCGTCCTCGATCGCGTGCCCGCCCGGCTACTGCCAACCCGCCGGCCCGCCGACCCGCCGACCCGCCGACCCGCCGACTGCCGACTGCCGACTGCCTACCGCCGACCGGCCCACTGCCGACTGCCGACCGCCGACTGCCGACTGCCGTCGTCTGCCGACTGCCGTCTTCTGACTTGTCCTGTCTGTCACAGCCGTCGCATGTCGTGCAACCTCCACGTCACATCGCGGCGGGACTGGCTGGGCTCGCGCTGGTCGGTGGGCCAACGCTAGTATCTGCAGCATGAGCAGTCCGGGCGGTGCGCAGGCAGACCTCGCCGAGGCGGTGAGGGCGGGCAACGTGGTGCGTGTGGCGGCGCTGCTCGACGCGGCGCCGGAGCGCATTCGCGACCAGACGGACGCCGGCCGCGGCCTGCTGAGCCTCGCGGTCCGAGCCGGGCATCTCGACGTCCTGCTGCTGCTCCTCGAGCGTGGAGCCGACCCGACCTGGCCCGACGAGGACGCACCGCGCGGACGCGCCCTGCACGATGCCGCCCGCGCCGGCCGGCGCGACATGGTGGACGCGCTGCTGGCGCACGGCGCGGACCCGAACGTTCACGTCAACGCCTCGGGCAACGCCGTCTATGCGGCCGCCCCCTTCCCGGAGATTCGGGCGCTGCTCGAAGCACGGGGCGGCACGCTCGACCCCTACGACCTCGTGTGGCTCGACGAGGACGACGAGGTGCTGCGGCGCGTGACGGCCGATCCGGCGTCGGCAGACGCTGGCTGCGGTGGCGTCTACACGGCGGTCGTCACACGCGGGAAGCGCGCCTTGCTCATGCGCCTGCTCGACGCCGGTATCCGGGTGCCGGCGGCGCCATCCGGCTGTCGGTCGTACCTGCTCGAAGATCTCGAGATGCTGCAGCTGCTGCTGGCGCGGGCCGGGCTCGATCCTGACTACGTGGACGACACGGGCTCCACGTTGCTGCACTCGCTGGCCCTCAGCGGCGAAGCCGACGCGGTCCGTGTGCGCGGCTGTGCCGAGGCGTTGCTGGCCGCCGGTGCGGATCGCGATGCAAGGAATGCCGACGGCCTGACGCCGGCCGATCTCGCGCGTCGCCACAACACGACGCACCTGCTGCCGCTGCTGACCGGCGGGCGTGCCGAATGAGCCGCGTCGGCGCGAGTCGTGTCTGCCGAGGATTCGTCGCGGCGATCGCCGCCGCCGTGTGCCTGGCGATGAGCGGTCAGACCTCGGCGCAGGCGACACTGGCCCGCAAACGACTGCTGGTGATTGGTGAGGAGAAGGGCTACCGGCACGAGGCGGTCACCCACGCGATGGTGACCATCGCGCGCCTGGGCCGTGAGACGGGCCTGTGGGACACCGTGATCCGTACCGATACCGAGGTCCTCACGAAGAAGAAGCTCGAATACAACGCGAAGAATCTCGACGACTTCGATGCGGTCGTGTTCTACACCGGCGGCAACCTGGAGATGGACGACAGCCAGCGCGCCGACTTCCTGTCGTTCGTGCACGACGACGGGAAGGGCTTCGTGGGGATTCACAGCGCCACCATCACGTTCACGGGATGGCCGGCGTACGGGGAGCTGATTGGCGGCTACTTCGACGAGCACCCGTGGGGCACGTTCGCGGCTCCGGTCATCGTCGAGGATCCGGCCTTCCCGGGCATGCCCCAGTGGCCGTCGGCGTTCACGATCACCGACGAGATCTACCAGATCAAGAACTTCTCGCGGACGTCGACGCGCGTGCTGATGCGTCTCGATGCGTCGAAGGTCGACCTGACCAACCCGCGCGTCCATCGCGCCGACCGCGACTTCGCGGTGACCTGGGCGCGGATGTACGGCAAGGGCCGCGTCTTCTACTCCACGCTGGGACACGTCGAGCAGAACTGGGACCGGCCCGAGATGCAGGCGATGATCGTCGAGGCGATCAAGTGGGCCCTGCGTCTCGTCGATGCCGACGTCACGCCGCGTCCAGCGCCGCGTTGACACAAGCTTCGACGCCATGCACCGCTTCTGTCGCTATGCGCTGCGCACAACCGACGTCACAAGCGCGTCGGACTTCTATCGTGGTGTCTTTGGCGATCGCTTCTGGAGCGAAGGCGTCGCCGTCGCCGAGTTGCCGGCCCAGGCGGCGGCGCGTGGGGCGCCGGCGCACTGGCTGGGAGAGATCGCGGTGGACGGCGTGGACAATGTCGCGCGGCGGTTCATCGAGCGTGGCGCCAGTCGACTGGGCCCACCACCGAGCGGACACGGCGACACGCGCGTCGTCCTCCGCGACCCGTTCGGCGCGATCCTCGCGCTGACCTCGCGGAGCCTGACCCCGAGGTCGACGTCCGTCGCCTGGCACATGCTCTGCGCGCGGGACGAAGCCACCGCCTTCGCGACGTATGCCGAGCTCTTCGACTGGCAGTCGCTCGGCACGCTGGATCAGGGCGCGACGGGCGGACGGCACGTGCTGTTCTCGTGGGACGGCAGCGTCGACGTCGCCGGCAGCGTGTGCGACCTGGCGACGCGGCCGGGCGTGCACGCGCAGTGGCTCTTCTTCTTCGCCACCGCGAATCTGGACGACGCGTTGGCGCGCGTGCGCGCCAACGGCGGCCTGACCCTGGCGGTCAGCGACACCCCACAAGGGCATCGGGTGGCGCCGTGCGAAGACCCGCAGGGCGCGGCGTTCGCGTTGATTCAGGCGCGCCTGGTCTGATCGGCGCAACGCAGGCCGCGGCCGCGGACGGAACCCGCCCACTCGTCTCTCCGTCTATTGTGCGTGTCGATATCGAGTTTCGATATTGGCAACGTATATTCAGCCACCGATGCCTGCTTCCCGTTCCGGCAAGACCGATCTCCTGCGCGGCACCCTCGACCTGCTGATCCTGCGGACGCTGGCTCTCCAGCCGCTGCACGGGGTGGCGATTGCCGACCGCATCGCCCAGGTCACGCAGGGCACCTTTCACGTCCAGCCCGGCACGCTGTTCCCGGCGCTGCATCGGCTCGAGCAGGCCGGCTGGACCGCCGGTGAGTGGACGACGACGACCGAAGGCCGTCGCATCCGCAGCTATGCACTCACCGCCGCCGGGAAGAAGCAGCTGGTCGAGGAAGAACGCACCTGGGAACGCGTGGTCGCGGCGATGACACGCGTCCTGCGCAGCAACTGAGACACGGCGCCCGTACACGGCCCGCGACGCGGGCAGGGCGTAGGCGGGGCCACCGCGGCCCGAATTGGAGACAGCGCATGGCAGCCTGGTGGCGACCGACTCGTACGCAATCCGACGACACCGAGATCCAGTCCGAACTGGAGTCGTACGTCGAGGAGCGTGCGGCACAGGGCGTGGCCGCCGGACTCGACCCCGACGAGGCCAACCGCCGTGCACGTGTCGAGGTCGGCGGGGTCGCCGCGATGACGCGGCACCTACGTGAGCAGCGCTCGGGCAGACCGGCGGGGCAGTGGGTGCGCGATCTCGTCAGCGACTTCCGGCACGCGTGTCGGCGCAGCTACCGGGCGCCACTGTTTCCGCTCGTCGCCGTGTTGACGCTGGCGCTGGGCATCGGCGGTGCGGCGGCGATGTTCGGCCTGATTCAAGGTGTGCTGCTGACGCCGCCCCCTTACGCCGATCCAGACCGACTCGTGCTCGTCACGCCGACTCGACTCGACGGCGCGCCGCACGACCGCCGGCCGACGACGGCGCAGTGGGTGGCGTGGCGCGATGCGGCCCACGGCATCGACATGGCGCTGTACAGCTGGGCCTTCAACTACCTGGTTCGTGCCGACGGCAGCCAGGCGGTGGCCGGCATGGTCGTCACGCCGAACTACTTCGAGGTGCTCGGGCTCGAACCCCTGCGTGGCCGCACGTTCGTCGACGGCGAAGCCGCCACCGAAGGACCACCGACCGCGATCGTCCTCGGCTACGAACTCTGGCAGCGTCAGTTCGCCGGCGACCCCGCCATCATCGGCAAGACCGTCACCATCAGCCGCATTCCCGTCCCGATTCCCGTCGTCGGCGTGATGCCTCCCGGCGTGCGTTTCCTGCCCGACCGCGAGAACGCCACCGAGCCGGGCTACGACCCGCACGCGACTGTCGATTTCTGGGTTGCGGGCAAGCCAGACGAATCGAAGCTGCAGGCGCGCGCCGGCAACATCGTCGCGCGGCTGAGGCCAGGGATGTCGGCCGCCGACCTGACGACCATTGTCGCGACCGCGACCGCCCGAACGCGCGCGTTGGACCCGGCACTCGAACAACTGTCGGCGACCGCGCGTCCGCTGGTCGACGTGCTGAACGAGGACGGCCGCCGCCTGTTGTTGCCTCTCTTCGGCGCCGTCGTGCTCGTCTTCGTGATTGCCTGCGCCAACGTCGGTGGGCTGTTGCTGGCGCAGGGGCTGCGGCGGCAGCGTGACTACGTGCTGCAGGCGGCGCTGGGCGCGAGCTGGCAGCGTCTGTTCCGTCAGGCCCTGACCGAGTCGCTGGTGCTGGCCGTGGCTGGCGCCATCGCCGGCGCCGCCTGCGCGGTCGCGATGGTGACGCTGTTCGTGAAAGTCGGTCAGCAGGCGCTTCCCCATGCGGACACCGTCTCGGTCGGGTGGCCGGTGCTCGCATTCTGTGCCCTGCTCGCGCCAATTGCCGCATCGGTCGCCGGGTTGGTTCCGGCGGCGCGCGCGGCACTCAACCAGCGCGTGAACGGCATGGCGAACACGCGGACGACGGCGTCGGGACAGGAGCGACGACTGATTGGCGGCGTGGTGGTCGTGCAGGTCGTGCTCACGGTGGGCCTGCTGGCCAGTGCCGCCCTTCTCGTGCGCACCGCGCGTCACCTGGCGGACGTGAAGCCGGGCTACGACACCTCGCGCATCCTCACGATGTCGGTGGCTGCCCTGCAGGGCGACGGCTGGCTACGCTTCCACACAGAGTCCCTTCGACAGGTGGCGGCAGTGCCGGGCGTACGCCACGCGGCGTATGCCTGGGGCCTGCCGCTGACCGGCAACCACTGGCCGGCCACGCTGGCGATCGTCGGTCAGGGCGACGGCGTGAGCCCCGGCGAGCAGGTCACCGTGCCGCTACGCGCCGTGACGCCGGACTATTTCGCCGCGATGGGCATCACGTTGTCGGAAGGCCGTGCCTTTCGCGACACCGACGCCAACGACGCCCCTCCCGTCGCCATCGTCAATCGCGCGTTTGCGGCCCGCTACTTCCAGGGCCGGCCGCCGGTCGGGCGTGAGCTGCGGTTCGCCGACAATCCGAAGAGTGTGCTTGCGGTCGTCGGCGTGGTCTCCGACATGCGGACGACGGCACTCAACGTCGAGCCGGAACCCGAGGTGTACCTGCCGCTCTGGCAGAACCGCGCAACTTCGAAGCATCTGGTGGTGAGGACCGAAGGCGATCCGGTCGCCGTGGCCGGACAGGTGCGCGCCGCGATCCTCGCGGTCGATCCGACCGCCGCGGTGACCGGCATCCGCACGATGACCGCGGTCCGCGAGGACTCGGTCGCCTCACGGGTGTTCGCCATGTACCTGCTCGTCGGCTTCTCCGCGGTGGCGACCGTGCTGGCCCTGGTCGGCCTGTACGGGGTGATCTCGCTGTCGGTGGGCGCCCGCCTCAAGGAGATGGCCGTGCGCAAGGCGATCGGGGCGCAGCGGTCGCAGGTCATGGCGCTGGTGCTCAGCGAGGGGGCCAGGCTGCTGGTCGTCGGCGTGCTGCTGGGGATTGTCCTGGCGCTGGCGACCGGGCGTGTGTTCCAGGGAATGCTCTACGGCGTGCAGGCCACCGACCCGGTGACGCTGGCGGCCGCGAGCGCCATCTTCGCGGTCCTCGCGCTCGCCACCTGCGCCGTCCCGGCGTGGCGCGCAGCGCGGGTCGAGCTGAACAC
>DATJTM010000799.1:0-2346 GCA_035503395.1 Luteitalea sp. | reverse complement strand
GGCCGGGGTGGCGCTCGTCATGGCGTCCTCTTTCTGAGTCGGGCTCCAAGCAGATTGTCGTAGCCGTGTACGGCGCGTACGCCACCGGACCGACGTCTTCGATGCCTGTCGGATACGCTCGCGAGCGTGCGGGAAATTCTCGAGATTCTGCATACGGACGGGCGCGCGACGCCCGAGCGTATCGCGGCGATGACCGGGCTTGACGTGGAGTCGGTGCGGGCTCAGATTGCCGCGTGGGAGCGCGATGGGGTGATCCGCCGTTATAAGGCGGTGATAGCCCCAGACGCGCTGCGGGAGCAGACCGGAGTTGAAACAGTGACGGCCATGATCGACGTTTCGGTGTCGCCGGAGCGCGGGGTCGGCTTCGACGACGTGGCCGTGCGGATCGCCCGGTTCCCCGAGGTACGTTCGGTTGCCCTGGTGTCGGGCCAGCAGGACCTGCGGTGCGTCGTCACCGGGCGGAGCATGCACGAGATCGCGGACTTCGTCGCGCTCAAGCTTTCGACGATCAGCCGGGTCACGGCCACAGCGACCCACTTCGTGATGAAGACGTACAAGGAAGACGGCGAACTGTTCGTCGCCGACGCCGAGAACCACCGGCTGGCGGTCACCCCATGAGGCCGCTCAACCCGGCCGTCACCGGGTGCCCGCCGTCGGGTATCCGCAGGTTCTTCGACATCACCTCGTCGATGGGTGACGTCATCTCGCTGGGCGTCGGCGAGCCCGACTACGTGACGCCATGGCGGGTCCGTGAGGCGGGCATCGCCGCGCTGGAAAAAGGGCTGACCTCTTACACGTCGAACATGGGCCTCGCCGAGTTGCGTGGCGCGGTCTGCGCTGACCTGCAGGCCCGCTACGGCGTGGCCTACGAGCCCGGCGCCGAATGCCTGATCACGGCGGGGGTGTCGGAAGGCCTCGACCTTGCGCTGCGCACCCTGCTGGCGTCAGGCGACGAGGTGATCATCCCTGAGCCCTGCTACGTGGCCTACGGCCCGTGCGTGAGCTTCGCTGGCGGGACTCCGGTGTACGTGGCCACCACCGGCGCTGACGGGTTCCGCATCCATGCCGACGCCGTCGAAGCCGCGGTCACCCCCAGGACGAAGGCGATCCTCATCGCCTCCCCGGCCAACCCGACAGGCGCCGTGCAGGACCGGGCGATCCTGGAAGCGCTGGTAGACGTGGCCGCGCGGCACGACCTGTACCTGATCTCGGATGAGATCTACGAGCGACTGGTGTACGGGGTCCCGCACACCTGCCTGCCGTCGCTGGCCGGCGCGCGCGAGCGGACAGTGCTGCTCGGCGGGTTCAGCAAGGCGCACGCGATGACCGGCTGGCGGGTTGGGTACCTGTGCGCGCCCGCCGCGATAGCCGAGATGGCCTGCCGGGTGCACCAGTACACGATGCTGTGCGCACCGCACGCGTCCCAGGCGGCCGCGCATGAGGCGCTGCGCGCCGGAGACCAGGACGTGCACCAGATGGTCACGGACTACGGACGCCGCCGCCGGTTCTTCGTCCAGGGGCTACGCGACATCGGCCTGGACTGCCCCGAGCCGCAGGGCGCGTTCTACGCCTTCCCGTCGATCGCCACGACTGGCATGACCTCCCTGCGGTTCGCCGAGGAACTGCTGCGCGCGGAGCAGGTAGCAGTCGTGCCCGGTGACGTGTTCGGGCCGACGGGCGAGGGCCACATCCGCTGCTGCTACGCGACCGCGATGCCGCAACTCGAGGAGGCGCTCGCCAGGATGGGCCGGTTCATCGCCAAGCACGCCTAGCGGGCCGTGTGGCAGCATATGCGGCGACGACCTAGCCCAGACGAAGGAGTACCGACATGCCGGAAGTGCACGTCTTCATGGCCGAGGGGCGCACGGACGAGCAGAAGAAGAACATGATGGCGGACATCACCAGGGCACTGGTCGACAACCTGGGCGTCTCGGCCGATGTGGTCACCGTGCAGATAATCGAGTCAAAGCTGACCGAAAAGATGAAGGGCGGCAAGACGTTCGCCGAGCGCTGATGCCGAGTACACGGCACGGCTCGCTGGGCCGCCTCTTTGCCAACGGCACTTGATCGTGATCTCTCCAGGTTGCGGGCACAATCCGCTATACCTCGCTGTCTCTAGGGGGTGGACTCAGCCTGGCCTGCCAAGCGCTGGCACGCCCGGCGAGTCATCTCGGTGAGCTGCCCTACGGCCGATGAGGAAGGAGAGATCACCCGTGATTATGAGAACGGCACTGTCGTCTGACTGGCTAGCGATGGTCCTGGGCAGCCTGGGCGGCACCGGCGACGAGGTGGCCCAGACACTCCGCCGGGCGAAGGCCACCGGAACGCCAGCCGACATCTGGGACG
>DATJTM010000798.1:0-3369 GCA_035503395.1 Luteitalea sp. | reverse complement strand
ATCGGCAACAGCGGACCCGTGGCCGACGAGATCGCCGACGCGGTGAAAGAGAACGACCTGGTCGTCAGCGCGGTGCTGAGCGGCAACCGCAACTTCGAGGGCCGCATCCAGCCGCAGGTTCGTGCCAACTACCTGGCGTCGCCGCCGCTGGTGGTCGCCTACGCGCTCGCGGGTACGCTGAAGATCGATCTCACCAGGGAGCCGATCGGCAAGGGCAGCGATGGCACCGACGTGTACCTGAAGGACATCTGGCCGTCGCAGCAGGAAGTGCAGTCGACGCTGTTGTCCGCCGTGCAGTCGGACATGTACCAGCGCCGCTACGCCGACGTGTTCAAGGGCGACGAGCGCTGGCAGGAACTGCCAGCGCCGAAAGGCGATCGCTTCGCGTGGAAGGGTGAGTCGACCTACATCGCCAATCCGCCGTACTTCGAGGGGATGACGCTCGAACCGTCGCCGATCACCGATGTTGCCGGCGCGCGGGTGCTGGCGCTGCTCGGCGACAGCGTGACGACCGACCACATCTCGCCGGCCGGCTCGATCAAGGCGGACAGCCCGGCGGGCAAGTACCTCATCGACAACGGCGTGCAGCCGCGCGACTTCAATCAGTACGGCGCCCGTCGCGGTCATCACGAGGTGATGATGCGCGGCACGTTCGCCAACATCCGGTTGCGCAACCAGATCGCGCCCGGCACCGAAGGCGGCGTGACGCTCTACCTGCCCGGCGACGAGCAGATGAGCATCTACGACGCCTCGATGAAGTATCAGCAGGCCGGCGTGCCGCTGATGGTCATCGCGGGCAAGGAGTACGGCTCTGGCTCGTCGCGTGACTGGGCGGCCAAGGGGACGCGCCTGCTCGGCGTGCGCGCCGTGATCGCCGAGAGCTTCGAGCGCATCCACCGCAGCAACCTGGTGAACATGGGCGTGCTGCCGCTGCAGTTCAAGGACGGCGAGAGCGCCGCGTCGATTGGCCTGACCGGCCGCGAGGTGTTCGACATCGCGCTGGCCGACCTCAAGCCGCGCGGCGAACTTGCGATCACGGCGAAGTCGGAGGACGGCAAGACCAAGTCGTTCACGGTCCGCGTCCGCGTCGACACGCCGGAGGAACTGACGGCGTACCGTCACGGCGGCATCCTGCCGTACGTCGTGCGTCAGCTCGTGAAGAAAGCGTAGCGGCTGACGCCGCGCGCGTCCCGCCGCGTGCCGGCCTTGGTCATTGGGCCTTGGGCCTTGGCCTTCAGAAGGTAGGCCGCTTGTCCCAAGCCGGCCCTCAGCTCAATCGCGAAATGCGGAAATGAGGCGGATGCGGAATGTCGAAGCCTCGGGCTCTCGACGTTGCCGCGGTCGTCTTCCCGCTGATCGTCTCGTCGCAGTGCCGTTCCAAGGCCGACGGCCCAGGGCCCAAGGCCCCCTATGTTCTCGATCGATGCTCTCCGTGCCCATGCCCTGACGCTCGGGTTCGACCTGTGCGGTGTGGCGCCGGTGGAGCGGGTGAGCCGCCTCGAGTTCCTCCGCGAGTGGGTGGGGCGCGGGTATGCCGGCAACCTGGAGTACGTCGTCCGCAGCGTCGACGCCCGCGTCGATCCGGCGCAGGTGCTGCCCGGCGCGCAATCAGCCATCGTCACCGGCACCATCTACAACACCGACGCGCCGCTCTCGCGGGCGCGCATCGAACCCGACGTGGCGCGCATTGCGCGCTACGCCTGGGGCGAGGACTACCACGAGGTATTGGGGCGGCGGCAGCATCTCCTGCTCGGCTGGCTGAAGGAGCACGCCGGCGAACACTTCGAGGCCGTCGGATACGTCGATACCGGCCCGATTCAGGAGAAGGCCCTCGCCGCGGCGGCCGGCCTCGGGTGGATCGGCAAGCACACGTGCCTGATCAACCAGGAACTCGGCTCCTGGTTGTTCCTGTCGGTGATTCTCACGACACTGCCGCTGCCGGCGGGCGCTCCAGTTTCGGACCGCTGCGGCACCTGCACGCGGTGCCTCGACGTCTGCCCGACCGGCGCGATCGTCGAGCCCTACGTGGTCGACGCGACGCGCTGCCTTTCGTACGTCACCATCGAATCGCACCAGGGCGTCGGCGAGGCCGAGCGCGACTGGGTGGGATCGCAGGTCTACGGGTGCGACCTGTGCCAGGACGTGTGCCCGTGGAACTCAGACGCGGCGGTCACCGACGATCCCGTGTGGGTGGCGCGTCCTCTCTGGCGCGAGGCTACGCTCTCCGAGCTTTGGTCGGCCTCGGACGAGGACCTGCAGGCGTCGATACGACACAGCCCGATGTACCGAACGAAGGTCTGGCGCCTGCGCCGCAACCTGGCGCTCGCGATTGCCGCCAGCACGGATGCGCGGGCCCACAGCGCCCTCCGCGCACCCCGCGACCCGGCCGTCGACACCTCGTTCGCCCATCCCGTCGTCGTCGAGCACATCGCCTGGGCGCTGAACCGTTTGAATAGGTAGGGACGGCTCGCCGAGCCGTCCGTCGCGGCGACATTCCCTCGGACGCGCCGGCGGCGCGTCCCTACCGAGTTGCGTGACTGGAGGCGGGCGACTCCCGTACGCGGTACCCGGTTCCCGGTCCCCGGTACCCGTGTTCTGTAATATCGATCCATGAGCGCTTCCACGGAATCGTCCAGCCTCGCTCCGACCCTGCTCCTCTCCATGCCCCAGATGCAGGACGAGAACTTCGAGCGGTCCGTCGTGCTGCTGTGCGACCACACGGCCGAGGGCGCCTTCGGACTGGTCCTGAACCGCCCGACGACGACGGCGGCGGCCGAGGCCGTGGCATTCGATCCGCCGCTGGAATCGACGCAGGGGCCGCTGCTGTGGACCGGTGGCCCGGTGGAGCCGCAGCGCGGCTGGATCCTGCTCGGCGAGTCGGTGGACGAGGAGTCGCAGACCGAAGTCGCGCCGGGGCTCTATCTGTCGACCTCGATCGAACTCCTGCGCCGCGTCGTCCAGGCGACTCCCGCCCGCGCCCGCGTGCTCACCGGATACGCCGGCTGGGGCCCGGGACAGCTCGACGACGAACTCGCGGCCTCGGCGTGGCTGACGGTGGACGTCGACCCGGCGCTGATCTTCGACACGCCCGCCGACGAGATGTGGGACGCGGCCATCCGCCGCCTCGGCACCCAGCCGGGGAATCTCCAGACCGGTACTGGTGTTCACTGATCGAAGTCAGAAGTCTGAAGTGAAAAGTCAGAAGGCGTGGTCGCGGCGAAGCCTGCCTTCGGACTTTGCACTTCAACTTGTGACTTCCGACTTCTGACCTTTGACTTTGTCTACACTGGCTTTCGTTATGCTCCAGAACCCCCCAATCAGCCTGACCGTGAACGGCGAAGCGAAGACCTTCACCGGCGATCCGCAGAC
>DATJTM010000797.1:0-9873 GCA_035503395.1 Luteitalea sp. | reverse complement strand
GCCAGGATGACCAGGACGAAGTCGTCGGGCTGCACCTTGAACGGCACGTGCGCGACCTGATAGACGTCCATCGGCACCCTGATCAGTTCGTAGGTGTCGAGGATCCACGTCACCGCCAGTCCAGCCGTGGCGCCGACGGTCGTGCCGATGGCGCCGATGATCAACCCCTGGAGCATGAACACGAACGTGATGCTGCGGGCCGCCGCCCCCATCGTCTTCAGGATGGCGATGTCGCGGCTCTTCTCCATCACGAGCAGCACCAGCGAGGCGACGATGTTGAGCGCCGCCACCATCACGATGAGGCCGATGGTGATCGAGATGGCGACCTTCTCGAGCCACAGCGCCGAGAACAGCGACTGGTTCATCTGCGCCCAGTCCTGGGTGACGTAGCTGGCGCCCATCGTGTTGACGATGGCGACGGCGACGTCGGGCGCCGCGTACATGTCGTCGACCCGGATCTCGATGAAGTCGGGCCGCTCGCGCGCCAGCAGCCGCTGCGCCGTCGGCAGCGACACGAACCCGTAAGCAGAGTCGAACTCGAACAGGCCGAGCGAGAAGATGCCGACGATCTGCAGGCGCCGGCTCCCCATCGTCGGCCCGAACGGCGAGAGTGGTCCCTCGGGCGTCATCACCGTGACGGTGTCGCCGACCGAGACACGCAGTTGCTCGGCCAGCGTCTGACCGATGGCGATGCCGGCCAGCGCGTCCTCCGCCTGGGTGCCGAGCGCCTGCAGCGAGCCTTTACGCATCCGCTCGCGCACATCGGTCACTTCGCCTTCGGTCGCCGGATCGATCCCCTTGACGGTGATGAACGCCTGCTGTTCGCCAGCGGTAATCAGCGCCTTGCCGAGCACGATCGGCGATGCCCCGGTCACGCGCGGCACCTGCTTGAGGCGCGACATGTCGCCCGGCACGTCGGTCATCCCCTCGCCGACCTTCCACACATAGATGTGCGGCGACGCGCCGACGATGCGGTCGCGCAACTCGCCCTGCAAACCGGTCATCAGCGCCAGCGCGATGATCAGCGCCATCACGCCGACCGCGACGCCGATCGTCGAGATCACCGAGATCAGCGACAGGAACGCCTGCTTGCGGCGGGCAACCAGATAGCGGAGGGCGAGGAAGAGTTCGAAGGGCATGCAGGCGACAGGCTACGGGCTACAGGCTACATGAGATCGGGCCGAAACCCTGTACACACCATGCCAAGGGACACCAGCAAGCTTCACGTATTCGTGAGCGCGGACCGCCTGGCGCTCACGATGTACACGGCCACACGCGACCTGCCCCGGGCCGAGCAGTTTGAACTCGGCAAGCAGCTACGCCGCGCCGCTCTGTCCGTACCAACAAATCTCGTGGAAGGCGGACAGCGCGACAGCACCCGGGAGTACCGACGCTTCGTGGGAATAGCGCTGGGCTCCGCGGCGGAGACGAGGTATCTACTGACTGTCGCGTACCGGTTGCATCTGATGCCGGCGGCAGGCGAGTTGATCTCGGACTACGAGGCACTCGTACGAGGCCTTCAGAAATTGCACGCGAGTCTCGCCAAGTTGCCTGACGAGCGTGTCTAGCCTCAGGTAGCCCGTAGCCCGTAGCCTGAAGCCTGTAGCCCGCAGCCTGTTGATGCCAGCCGGTTGCCGGGCGCCTCGAAGAGGCGACCCTACCGGCTGCGCATCAACGGGAACAGGATGACATCCCGGATGCTGGAGCTGTTGGTCAGGAGCATCACGAGGCGGTCGATGCCGACGCCTTCGCCACCGGTCGGGGGCAGGCCGTACTCGAGGGCGCGCACGTAGTCTTCGTCCATCTGGTGCGCTTCGGCGTCGCCCTTCGCACGTTCGGTGAGCTGATCTTCGAAGCGACGGCGCTGCTCTGCCGGATCGTTCAGCTCACTGAAGGCGTTGGCCAGCTCGAAGCCGCCGGCGTACAGCTCGAAGCGCTCCACCGTGTCCGGGTCGTCGGGCTTCTGCTTGGACAGCGGCGACACCTCGGTCGGGAAGTCGTAGACGAAGGTCGGCTGGATCAGGTCTGCTTCGCAGAGCGTCTCGAAGATCTCGGTCGCGGTCTTGCCTGCGCCCTGCCCTTCCGGCACCTCGAGCCCGAGCGCCGTGGCAATGCTTCGCGCCGTCGCGGCGTCGCGCAGCATCTCGGGCTCGACCGAGCGCTGCAGCTTCTCCGAGGCCCGCTCCGCCGCCGCGTCGCGCAGCGACAACCGGCGGAACGGCGCGGCGAACGAGATGGCGTGCGGGCCGAACGTGAGGTCGGTCGTGCCCACGGCCTTGATCGCGACCTCGGCGAACATCTCCTCGGTCAGCCGCATCAGGTACTCGTAGTCCACGTACGCCTGGTAGAACTCCAGCATCGTGAACTCGGGGTTGTGCTGCGTCGAGATGCCCTCGTTGCGGAAGTTCCGGTTGATCTCGTAGACGCGATCCATGCCGCCGACAACGAGCCGCTTCAGGTACAGCTCGGGGGCGATGCGCATGTACAGCTTCATGTCGAGCGCGTTGTGATGCGTCGTGAACGGCCGCGCCAGGGCGCCGCCGGCGATCGGCTGCATCATCGGCGTCTCGACCTCGAGGAAGCCGCGCGCGTCGAGGAAGCCACGGATCGTCTGCAGGGTCCGGGCGCGCACGTCGAACACGCGACGCGCGTCGGGATTGACGATCAGATCGAGGTAGCGCTGCCGATAGCGCGTCTCGATGTCGGTCAGCCCGTGCCACTTCTCGGGCAGCGGCAGGAAGCTCTTGGCGAGGAACGTCAGCTCGCTCGCCCAGATCGTCAGCTCGTTGGTGCGGGTGCGGAACACGCGACCGGCGGCGCCAATCTGGTCACCGAAGTCAAGCAGCTTGAACAGCTGGAAGCTCTCCGGGCTCACCGAGTCCTGGCGCACGTACACCTGGATGGTCGCGACGCCGTCCGAGAGGACGATGAAGTTCGCCTTGCCGAAGGTCCGCAGGCCCAGGATGCGACCGGCCACGCGCACGTGGACGTGCTCGGCCTCGAGCTGCTCACCGCTGGCCTCGCCGTGGGCGGCGACCACCTCGGCCACCCGATGCGTCGCCTCGTAAGCGTTTGGGTACGGACGGATGCCCAGCGCGAGGAGTTCGTCGTAGTTGGCGCGGCGCTGGGAAACGAGTTCGGAGTCGGACATGGAGGGCTACAGGCTACGGGCTACAGGCTACCCGAATCAGTATCGACTGCTGCACGGCGCTGGACGCTGCCGGCTGGCGCGAACGCGCCTGCAGCGTTCAGCGGCGCGGCGACGTACCCGGTTCCCGGTTCCCGGAACCCGGTTCCCGTTCGCTCTCGATCTTCTTGCGAATGGCATCCAGCACGCCGTTGACGAAACGGACGGCGTCGGGCGCGCTGAACGTGCGCGCGAGTTCGAGCGCCTCGTTGATGACCACCACCGGCGGCACGTCGGGGCGTTCGAGCATTTCGTAGACGGCCAGGCGAAGGACGAGACGGTCGATCACCGCGATCCGCTCGATGCGCCAGTTGGTGGCGGCCTCGGCGATCAACGGATCGATCCGATCGAGCGATCGCGCCGTGCCCTGGGCCAGTTCCACCGCGAGGGCGTCCCGATCGGCGACCGGCGGCCGCAGCTGCAGGTCGCGCACGCCGGCGATCGCCTCGGGCAGCGCGTCGCCGCTCATCTCCCAGCCGTACAACATCTGCAGCGCGGCTTCGCGCGCCTGGCGGAGGTGCTGCGGGTCGCGCGTCATCCTTCGCTCCCCTGCCCCGGCTGCCAGGCCTTCGCGAGGTTCGCCATGGTGACGACGGCGACAGCCGCTTCGTAGCCCTTGTTGCCTGGACCATCCGGCACACGAGCGCCGGCCTCCTCGAGGCTGTTGGTCGTGAGCACGCCGAACGCCATCGGGATGCTGCGCGTCATCGACGCCGTCATGATGCCCTGCGCGACCGCCGCCGCGATGAAGTCGAAGTGCGGCGTCTCGCCCTTGACCAGGCACCCGAGACACACGACCCCGTCGATGCGGCCTGACGCCGCCGCGATCTGGGCACCGAACGGAATCTCGTAGGCGCCGGGCACCTCGAGTTCCTCGATGTCGGTCTCATTCACGCCGGCAGCGGCCAGCGCTTCGCGCGCGCCGAGTGCCAGGCGGCGCGTGATCGCGTCGTGGTAGGTCGAGACGACCAGCGCGACGCGGAGGCCGGGGGCCTGCGGGACGGGCTGCAGAGTGACGGGTCTGGACACGGATTCCCTCAGCGACCGGTAAAGGTGGCCTGACGCTTCTCGAGGAAGGCGCGCACGCCTTCACGCATGTCGTCGGTGCCCGCCGCGGCGCCGAACAGGCGCGCCTCGATGGCCAGCCCCTCGGTCAGGGGCCGTTCGAGCCCTTCGGCCACGGCGCGACGCGCGAGCCGGAGCGCCACCGGCGCCCGCACCGCCAGCTGCCCGGCCAGGGTCAGGGCATCGTCGAGCAGCTGATCGGCCGGCACGGCACGCAGCACCAGGCCGAGGCGGACGGCCTCGTCGGCGGTCACCTGCCGGCCCGTCAGGATCATCTCGAGTGCCTGTTGACGGCCGATCGCGCGGGCGAGACGCTGCGTACCGCCATAGCCGGGAATCAGCCCGAGCGACGTCTCGGGCAACCCCACTCGTGCCGACTCCGACATCAGGCGGAACGTGCAGGCCAGCGCCAGCTCACAGCCGCCGCCGAGAGCGTAGCCATTGATCGCGGCGATCGTCGGCACCGGCAGTGCCTCGAGACGATCGAACACGGCCTGTCCGGACAGCGCGAGGTCGGTGGCCTGCTCAGGCGTCAATCCGTCGAACTCGCCGATGTCGGCACCGGCGACGAACGCCTTCTCACCAGCGCCGGTGATCACGAGCGCGCGGAGGCGCGCGTCGTTGGCGAGTGTGTCGAGCAGTGCCTGCAGGTCGCGCAGCAGCGCCCGGTTCAGCGCGTTGTGCTTGGCCGGGCGTGCAATCGTCAGCACCCGCACATCGTCGTTGCCCGAGAGCTCGAGGTGTTCGTACGTCATGACTGGCTGGTGGCGACTCGGCAGGCCGTCGATGAGCGGCGCGTCCCACGCGCGTGTGCACGCAGCAGACGTCGCGGCGGCGTCAGGGTCGCAAGGCGGCCCGACGCCTGCGAAGCAGTATAGCCGACAGCCACAACACGCTCAGGGCGGTGACGGCACCCACCGTGTCGGCCAGCAGATCAGCCACGTCGGGCGTGCGTCCGGGGACGAAGGACTGATGGAATTCGTCACTGGCGCCGTACACGACGGCGATCAGCAGCGCGAGACCAACCGTGCCGGCCGCGACACGGCGCCAATGGCCGGCCGTGGCGCCAAGCAGGCAAGCGGCGGCGAGAATGCCGTATGCGATCGCGTGCGCCAGCTTGTCGTTGACACCGGGCGGACTCGGCAGCACCGGCTGCGACGAGAGCAGGAAGATGATGCCGGCCCAGCCGAGCGCTGGCAGCCAGGCCACCCTGGCGCGGACCGCGGGGCTCACAGCGGCAGCGGGTAGAGCACCCACCCGAGCACGAGCGCCGATCCGATGAAGCCGCCGGCGATGTAGAGCGCCAGCCGGATCTGGCCCGGACGGTCGTCCTTCTGGAGGACGGCCATGACGATGGCCACGCAGACCGCGAAGAAGACGAGCAGGAGCAGATGGCTGGTCATCAGGGTTTGCGTCCGATGGCGATGTCGTAGGCGTCGAGGACGACGAGTGCGTTGAGCAGGCCGGCGACGATCAGGTACGTGTTCGCGTATTCGTAACTCACGGCCACCACGTTGCCGGCCCCCGCGCCAGCTGCCCAGGCGACGAAGTACGGCAGGCCGATCCCGACGTTGGCCAGTGCCGCCAGCGCCACGAGCGGCTCGCTGACCTGAAACGGGAAGATCCGGCCCTCGAGATACACACCGGCCGCAAACAGCAGGACCAGCACGACGAGGAAGATGATCCCCTTGTCGCGTCGCCCCAGCCAGAGATGCGCGGCGCCGGGGATCAGCCAGCCGACGGCGCACAAGGCATACACGGAGACGGGAGGCGATAGTGGGTCAGGCCGCGCAGGCATCAGCCGGCTAGTGTAGCAAGGGAGAAATGACGGGAACCGGGAACCGGGAACCGGGAACCCGATACCGTCAGGTAGGGCCCGTTGTCCCAACGCGGCCAGACACCTTTGAATCGGGACCGGGGACGGACGCACACCGGATGCCGAAACGCCGCAGCGTCAGGGCGCTGGGCGTGGTGCGCCCAGCGCGCCGCCGACGATCCAGCCGACGGTGAGGCCGAGCGGCAACGCCGCGAGTGCGCGGAGCGGCGTGCCGGGGTTCCAGACGCCGACCACTTCCAGCGTCCACGTCAGCACCGTGGGCAGGCCGGCGGCCAGCAACCAGACCAGACGTCCGTCCAGCGATGACACGTGCGGAATGCCGCGGCGGCCTGGCCGGCGCGCGCCGGCCAGCGCCGCGGCGATCAACCCCGTCGCCCCTGCGACGTACAGCCCGGTGCACCGGCCGCACACCGGCACGGGCTGGCCACCGACGAGGAACGACCGGTCCGGGCGTCGATGACACACGCGGCTCGCAGCCACATCCACCAGCACCGCAACCGTCGCCCGCATCGTCCATCCGTCGGCAGACGACGCGCCGCGCCATGACGGTGTCGCAAGCAGCAGGACGAACCAGGTCAGCCCGACGGTCGCCGGCAGCACCCGCCACACGCGCGAGGTCGTCCACATGCCGACTTCAGAAAGGCTGGGTGCCCCCGAACGCCTCGACGTAGCGCTCGCGGAACTCGTCGAGCGTGAACGCATGGCTCTGCCCGCCGACGTGCTCGAGGACGTACGTCGCGGCGACGCTGCCAATCCGTCCGCAGACTTCCCAGTCCGCGCCGATCGCCAGGCCCTTCATCAGTCCGCCCCGGTACGCATCGCCCACGCCGGTCGGATCGGCAACGTTGCGCTCGGGGGCCACCGGCACGTCAATCTGTCGGCCCTTCAAGTGGATCGACGAGCCCTTCTCCCCCTTGGTGACGATCACGGCTTCCGACTTCTCGAGCAGTGCCTCGACGTCGAGCCGGGTCTTCTCGCGAATCAGCTCGTATTCGTAGTCGTTGCAGATGACGACGTTGGCGCCCACGAGTCCGGCGGCGAGATCCGGGCCCTCCATGCGTGCGCACTGCTGGCCCGGATCGAAGATGTAGCGGAGCCCGATGGCGCGACACTCTTCGGCGTACTGCACCATCGCCTTCGGGTCGTTGGGCGAGACGATCGCCAGGTCGGCGGCGCCGGCGGTGCGGAACGACAACTCGTCGGCGTTGGCCATGGCGCCGGTGTAGAACGACGCGATCTGGTTGTTCTGCGTGTCGGTGCTGCAGAAGAACGAGGCGGTGAACTTGTCGGGCACCTCGCGCACCAGCGACGTGTCGATGTTGGCCGCATCGAGCCAGGCCCGGTAATCGGAGAAGTCCTGACCCGCCGTGCCCATCAGCACCGGCCGCTCGCCGAGCAGCGCCAGCGTGTACGCGATGTTCGGCGCGCACCCACCGCGCCGCTTCTCCATCTCGTCGACGAGAAAACTGAGGCTGAGACGCTTGAGATGCTCCGGGAGCAGCAGCTCCGTGAACGTCCCCGGGAACGTCATGAGGTAGTCGTACGCGATTGAGCCGGTGACGATGTGACGAGGCATGCTCTTACGTTTCTCCAAAGTGACGGGAACCGGGTACCGGGAACCGGGTACCGGGTACCGGCGCGCCGGACTGCTCACTGCCGACAGCCAACTGCCGACCGCCGGTCCGGGGGCGCCTCGGGGAGGCGCCCCTCCCTACACGAAATACTTCCCGACGATCGGACCGAGCGTGCGGCGCGTGTCGGCCGGGACCAGTTCGGGGCGCGTGATGAGGGCCGTGGCGAGCGCCTGTCCGCAGCCGCACGTGCGCGGGGCGTTGGCCAGCGCGCTGATGGCGCCGGCAATCACCTGCTGCGCCGTGCGCGCGTTCTGCGTGAGGTTCTGGATCACCATCTCCACGGTCACGTGGTCGTGATCCGGGTGCCAGCAATCGTAATCGGTCACCAACGCAATGGTGGCATAGCAGATCTCGGCCTCGCGGGCCAGCTTGGCTTCCTGCAGGTTGGTCATGCCGATGATGTGGGCGCCCCACGAGCGGTACAGGTGCGATTCGGCGCGGGTCGAGAACGCCGGCCCCTCCATGCACACGTACGTGCCGCCCTTGTGCACCTTGGCACCAGCGGCGACCGCCGCGTCGTAGGCGACCTGCGCCACGTGACCGCACACCGGGTCGGCAAAGGCGATGTGCCCCACCAACCCGTCACCGAAGAACGTGCTGACGCGGCCGCGCGTCCGATCGATGAACTGGTCGGGGATCACCAGGTCGAGTGGCGCCATTTCCTCACGAAGCGAACCCACTGCGCTGGCCGACAGGATGCGCTCGACGCCGAGCGTCTTGAAGCCGTAGATGTTGGCCCTGAAGTTCAGCTCCGACGGCGTGATGCGGTGCCCGGCGCCGTGCCGCGCCAGGAACGCGACGCGGGTGCCGCCCAGCGTGCCGGTCACGTACGGTCCCGACGGCGGCCCGAACGGGGTGTCGACGATGACTTCGTGGCGGTCGGTGAGTTCGGCCATGTCGTAGAGGCCGCTGCCGCCGATGATGCCGATCTGGATGGACATGGTCAGGAATCAGGAGAACAGGAACGTCAAAGTCAGAAGTCAGAATCGAAGTCGAAAGACACAACACGGGAACCGGGTACCGGGTACTGGGTGCGGCGACATCCATCAGTGACGCCATCACCGTGTGGCTCGGCGTCGGCTCCCGGGCCAACACGGAATGATGAAGGGCGCCGGAATCATTGTCCAGTTGAGCGGACGCCGGCGCGGGTTCTGGCCAGCAGGGCCGCCGCGGCGGCGTGGGGGTCGGTCTCGCGCTGGAGCACACGGGTGACCCATCCCTCGAACTCGCCGGCTGCGAGAACGTCCCGCTCGACCCAGGTCATGAGCCCGCGGCCGAGGAGATCGCGAAGGCGCGCCTCGGTGCGCGTGCGCCGGCGACCCGCGAGCCGCTCGGGTGGTCCGGTCAGGTGGGCCTCGACCGCGTCGACGACGGTCGCCACACCGAGGCCGTCGGTGGCCTGCGTACGAAGCACCGGGGGGACCCACGCCCTTGCGTCCCTGGCGCCATCGAGCGCCAGGGCGCCTTCGATGGCGGCGGCGGCGCGATCCGCGCCCTCGCGGTCGGCCTTGTTGACCACGTGCACGTCGGCAATCTCCATCAGCCCCGCCTTCAACGCCTGCACGTCGTCGCCGAGACCAGGCACGGTGAGGACGACCGCGACATCGGCGGTGCGGACGATCTCGACTTCGTCCTGCCCCACGCCGACCGTCTCGAGCAGCACGGTATCGAAGCCGGCCGCATCGAACACCGACCCTGCATCGCCGGCAGTGCGCGACAGCCCGCCGAGTGCGCCTCGGGTCGCCATGCTGCGGATGAAGACGTCCGGATCGGCGGCGTGTCCGATCATGCGGATGCGATCGCCGAGCAACGCGCCGCCGCTGTAGGGACTGGTGGGATCGACCGCCAGGACAGCGACGCGATGACCTCGCTGCCGCCACTCACGCGTGAGCGAATCGGCCAGCGTGCTCTTGCCGGCACCCGGTGGTCCGGTGATGCCGACCAGCCTCGCGTGCCCCGTGTGCGGATGCAGTGCGGCCAGCAGTGCGGCGGCCTCCGGTCCTTCACGCTCGACCACCGAGAGCGCGCGCGCCAGTGCGCGGCGATCGCCGGCCAGCACGCGCGCGGTCAGGTCGTCGACGTCGGTCACGCGAGCAGTTGTCGGGCGATGACCAGCCGCTGCACTTCGCTCGTGCCTTCACCGATCGTGA
>DATJTM010000796.1:0-2966 GCA_035503395.1 Luteitalea sp. | reverse complement strand
CCTCAGGTGAGACCGGGGTGGCGCACTGGCGCTACTTCTGGTTCGACTAGCGCCCGAGGAACGACGCGAGCGTGTCCGGCGCCGCAGTGGCGAGCGGCGTCGTGCGTCCATCGACGCTCACGACATACCGATGGTCCCGTGCCCACTGCAGGGTCTGCTCGCTGGCGCCCGCGTCACCCGCGAGGATCAGGCGCGCCTGCGCTGCGTCGATGAACTCGATGTGAGGCGTCGCGAGGTCGAACCTGGAGTCCAGCAGCAGGTACGTGTCGTCATCGAGGGGCGTCACCGCCAGGGTGCGCGCCGCACATGCGTCCTGGCGCCAGAGGCTCCGCCATCGGTCGATGGCGCTCCGCAGGCTCCGCTGGAGCTCCAGGTCGTCGCGGCTGCCGCTGTCGTAGTCGGCGGTGAAATGGTAGGCGATACCTGACACGTCAGACTCGTGTGGCAGCACGTCGACGTAGCTCGCCATCGGCCGCAGGTTGGTGATGCCGTAGGCGTCGGGCCGCTCGAAGTACGGGCTGAAGCGATCGACGCTCAAGCCGAACAGGCCGCTCGGTGGGTTCAGGTGCACCAGCGCCGGGATCAGGTCGACGATCGGCCAGTAGTCGTCGGCTCGATCGCCGGGCAGGCCGATGAGGTGATTCCAGTTCAGGGCGAGGTCGGCGGCGCGAGCGAATCGGAGCAGTTCGATGTTCTTCCGTGCGGTCACCCCCTTGTCGATGAGCGCGAGCACGCGAGTGGAGAGCGACTCGATGCCGGGTTGAACGACATGGACACCGGCCTCCTTGAGGAGCCGCACCTGCGCGAAGGACAGATTGGCTTTCTGTTCGAAGAAGATGTGGACGTCGCCCAGGGCCGGTCGCAGTTTCGGCAGCAACGAGTCGAAGTACTCGTACGGCATGATGTTGTCCGCCATGCTGATCTTCCGGGACGGATGCCGGGCCAGCAGTGACTGCAACTGTTCGAGGACCGCGTCACCGACTCTCGTCCGGTGCGCCATCGTCTGGCCGTTCCGGCCACAGAACGTGCAGTGGTGCTTGACGCCCCACCAGCAGCCGCGGCTGCACTCGTAGGGCAGCCACACATCGCCGGACTCGGCCAGGCCAGGGAGGCACACGCGCAGCTGGTCGTAGTAGTCCTGGTAGTCGGGCGGCGGCAGTGTGTCGAGTGACTGCGTGGCGTACCCGGTCACGATCCTGTGTGCCGGGCGTCGGCCTGCCTCCACGCCCTCGAGGAATTGCAGCAGCGCCGACTCGCTCTCGCCGGAGAAGACGTAGTCGATGTGTGGAGAGAGCGAGAGGATGCCGGCGGCCATCGGACCTTCGCAGTTGGCGCCTCCCACCAGGGCGATGGTGTCTGGCGCGAGTGTCTTGAGCCGGTTCAGCATCGCGATGCTGGCCGCTGTCTGTTCGAAGGTCGTACTGAAGCCGACGATCGGATACCCGGCGTTCGCGATGAGCGCCGCGAGGTCGTCCGCGATCCGTTCGGCCTGGCTCGACCAGGTCAGCAGCGCGTCGCCGTCGATCTGGTAGTCGACATCTTCGCGGGCAGTCAGTCGTACGAAGGCGTCGGCACCGAGGCTGGGCTTGCCGTAGGCGGCCTTGCCGAAAAACCGTTCCCCGAGCAGCCAGAACGTCGGTGCGTAGCTGATGGCCTCGTACAGTTCGCGGCCGATCAGGCCGGCTGCGAAGAGGTTGGCGTAGAAGATCGTGACGTCGAACCCGGCCTGTCTCGCGCTGGCCTGAAGGACGTGCAGGCCAAGGGCCGGTCGATCGACGCCGGCAAAGGGCGGGACGACCAGCAGCGCCGTCCGGCCACGCCCGGCGCCAGGCGTCAGCGTCGATGGCAGCGCGTGCACGGCACCGTCGCGCCGCTCAGACCTTGACGGCTTGAATCAGGCTGACTTCCGTTACGTCACCGGCGCCGCTCACCTTGATGGCCGCGCCGGAGACGCTCGTGCCGACCTCGGTCAGTTGCCGGCTGACGAAGCTGTTGATCGTCCGGGCGCGGTCGGCGGACAGTTTGAGGCCGGTGGCGGCGAGCACCGCGGCCGGATCCTTCAGGAAGTCGGCGCGCGTCCGCGCGTCGTTCGCGATCTTGAACTGCAGCGTGTTCAGGTTCTGTGTCACCTGGGCCGTGGTCGGGTCAGGCATGGTGCATCTCCGTCGAAGTCACCCTGGCAGAATCGTGGGTGCCGCCGCGTCGTGCCCCAGCCTCGGGACAGACGGTGTCAGATGGAAGTCCAGAGTCTATCAGCGTGAAGGATGGCCGGACAGCCCCGCACGACCTCGGCTGACTACAATCTGCGGGTGCCGTCACGTCACAACCCCGCCCGAATGCAGCGCCGTCAGTTCGTCGGCCGCGTCACGTCCGGACTGTTGGCCGGCAGCGTGATCGACGCCTCGTCGTCGACCGCGCAGCCATCGTTGTCGTCGCCGGGCTCGCCGGTGCGTACGCCGCTGAATTTGATGGCACCACGGGCGGACGGTCTCGAGGCCATCTGGGGTGTCACGCGACTCTGCACCGGACGCGTCGAGTGGGAGAGCGCGGATGGCCGTCGTGGGACCGCGGCGGGCGGTCCGCATGGCTTCGTGCCGCAAGGCGAGCACGTATTGCGTGTGCGGCTCGACGGGCTCGCGCCAGGGACGACCTATCGAGTTCGGTCAGTGACGCGTGCGGCTGCGGACGGCGCCGAAGTGGTGAGCGAATGGAAGTCGATCCGCACGCTGAACCCCGCGGCGGCCTCGACGACGTTCGCAGTGTGGAACGACACGCACGTCCACGACGAGACCATCAGGTGCCTGCATGCGGTGACGCCGGCGGCGGATTTCCTCGTGTGGAACGGCGACACGTGCAACGACTGGAAGACCAGCGATCTGCTGGTGCCGACGCTCCTGCATCCGGGACAGTGCGACATCACTCAGGGGCGGCCGTTGCTGCTCACGTTCGGCAACCACGACGTGCGC
>DATJTM010000795.1:0-11057 GCA_035503395.1 Luteitalea sp. | reverse complement strand
GGTCCCAGCGCGCTGAGGTCGTCGAGGCTCCAGCCGGACACAGGCACATCGGCCTGCGCGACACAGGCGGCGACGACCGTGCACGCCACGTCGAGCGACGCCGCTCGCCCCGTCAGCCGCAACTCACCCATCACGAAGGTGCCCGTGGTCGGCTCCACCTCGAACCCGAGGCCGCCGATGCCATCCGGGATGGATGCCACGTCCAGTTCCTGCACGCGCACGAAAGTGCCATGCGTGCCGACGCGACGCGCGCGCACGTCCGCCGCCAACATCCCGAGGCCAATGAGGTCGCGGCTGAGCGCCAGCTCACGCAGCTGCGCTGCCGGAATCACCACACCGCTCGCCAACATCTCACTCAGCTGCTCGAAATCCACGTCCGTCGTCCCGTTCATGCCTGCGTCATCGCGTCGTTGATGCGCTGCGCCAGTGCCAACGCCCGGCGACCTTGCCCGCCATCCACGCGCGGCGGCCGCCCATCACGCACCGCGGCGACGAAGTCCTCGAGCTCGCGGCGCAACGGCTCGGCCTCCGGCACCTCGATCGGTCCACCCTCGATCGCCGGCCGAGCCCCCTCGACCTTGCGCAGTCGCCACACTTCGAGCTCTCGGCTCGCGTAGTCGACCGACACGTACGAGGCCGGTTCGATGAAGCGCACCTTGCGGACGCGATCACGGCTGATCCGGCTCGCCGTCAGGTTGGCGATGCAGCCGCCAGCAAACTTGAGGCGGGCATTCGCAATGTCGACGCGGCCGGTCAGTACCGGCACGCCCACCGCTTCGACGCCGACCACCTCTTCCTCCACGACCGACAGGAGCACGTCGAGGTCGTGAATCATCAGGTCGAAGACGACGTCGATGTCGAGGCTGCGGTCCGGGAAGGTCCCGAGGCGATGCACCTCGATGAAACGCGGCGACGTGAGGAACCCGCGCGCCGCGTCGACCGCGGGGTTGAAGCGTTCGGTGTGCCCGACCGCCAGCACCACCCCGCGCGCGTCGGCGCGCGCGATCAAATCGTCGGCCTGTTCCAGCGTCGTCGTCATCGGCTTCTCGACGAGCACATGGATGCCGGCATCGATCAACTGCGCGGCGAGCGCGTGGTGGGCTTCGGTCGGCGACGCGATCGTCACGGCATCGACCTGCCCGATCAGCGCCGCGGCATCGGTCAGATGCGTGGCCGCGCCATGCTGTGCCGCGATCTCGCGGCCGCGGGCATCGTCCACGTCGACGACTGCCGCGAGTGTCGCGCCGGGCGTGTCGCCCAGGATGCGGGCGTGATGCCGGCCCAATGCGCCGACGCCGATGACGGCGACGCGCACGGCATCAACCACGGCTCTGTTCTCCGAGGGGCCGGCCCACCAGGGTCACCCCCGCGTCCGTCGCCGCGTCGACCATCGCCTGGCCGTCCAGTATCAGCGTGCGTCCCGCGTCGATCGACAGCATCGAGATTCCCGCCTCCTTCAAGACCGCGATCGTCGGCACACCGACGACGGGTACGTCGAATCGCATGTCCTGCTTCGGCTTGGCGACCTTGATGACGCAGGCGCCGGGCCCGGCCAGACGACCGGCTCGACGAATCGTCTCGTCGGTTCCTTCCATCGCCTCGACGGCCACCACGGCTTGATCTTTGACCACGATGGTCTGGCCGATGTCCAGCCCCGCAATGGCATCTGCCATCCGATAGCCGAACACGAGGTCGGCACGACCGCTGTCGGTCGGTGCCGGTCCAGCCAGGTGCCCGTCGCGGGCCAGCAGCGGCTGGAGAAATTTCGTCGAGTCGAGCAGCTCGATGCCCTTGCCGCGCATCACGTCGGCGATCGCCGAGATCAGTGCGTCGGTCGACTTGGCGCGCAGCCGCATCAGCACCTGCATCAGCGTCCAGTCCGGCGTGATGTTGGCAAACAGCTTGGCGTGCTTGACCTGTCCCGCCATCACCGCCTCGCGGCAGCCGTGCTCCTGGAGGATCTGGATGCAGCGTCCGAGCTGGCCGAGCGACACGCGATGCAGCGACGCGCCGACCGCGGCGGCCCGCTCGTCGAGATCCGCGCCGGTCTCTTCCTTGATGGCGACAACGGTGACGTCGTGGCCGAGGGCGCGCGCGGCGTCGAGGACGAGCAGGGGGAACGTGCCGTTCCCGGCAATGAGACCGATGGGGGCCATGGAGAGAGGCCAGCACGCCTACGGCCTACGAGCCTACCCGATTCAGGCAGGCTGTAGGCTGCAGGCTGAAGGCTACTCGTCGGGTGAGACGTCCTCGAGCCGACGGGTGGCGCGGCGCAGGATGACGCCGCGCTTGGAACCGCGGATGAAATCGACCAGGTACTGCACTTCGTCGCAGTGCAATTCGGGGTCGCTCTCGATCGTCGCCAGCGCCCGCGTCGTGTTCAGCTTCGACACCAGCAGGTACCGATAGGCATGGCGCAGGCGCGTGATCGCGTCCTGCGTGAAGCCACGACGCAGCAGCCCGATCGTGTTCAGGCCGTAGTTGCGGGCCCGGTTGCCGACCGCCTTGGCGAACGGCAGCGCGTCCTTGGTGACCACCGAATAGCCGCCGATGAACGCGTGGCTGCCGATCCGGCAGAACTGGTGGACGCCGGAGAACGCGCTGATCGTCGCGTAATCCTCCACCGACACATGGCCGCCGAGCGTCGCCGCGTTGCCGAAGATCGTGTGGTTCCCCACGACGCAGTCGTGCGCGACGTGGGAGTAGGCCATGAACAGGTTGTGGTCGCCGATGCGCGTGACGCCACCACCGCCAGCCGTGCCGCGATGGATCGTGACGAACTCGCGGAACACGTTGAAGCGGCCGATCTCCAGGCGGGTCGGTTCGCCCTTGAACTTGGTGTCCTGCGGGATCAGGCCGATCGACGCGTACGGGAAGACCTCGGTGCCCTCACCGATCGTCGTGTGCCCGTCGATGATCGCGCCCGCGCCGATCTTGCAGCGCGGCCCGATGACGACGTGCGGGCCGATCACGGCGTTGGGCGCCACCGTGGTCCCGGCACCGATCTGCGCGCCGGGTTCGACCACCGCGGTCGGATGGACGATCGCCGGTTCCGGCTCGATCGCCATGACCAGCGTGCCTTCGGCGACGATCTGATCCTGGACGTAGGCGACGCCGCGCACGCGCGCCATCGTGGCGCGACGACGCTCGATCGACACTTCGAGGCGCACGCGATCGCCGGGCCCGACCGGCTTGCGGAACTTGGCGCCATCGACGCCGCGCAAGGTGGCGCGGTGCGGCAGGATGGCCCCGTCGGCGCCCTGCAGGAGCAGCACGCTGGCGGCCTGGGCGAGCGACTCGATCATCAGGACGCCGGGCATCAGCGGCGAGCCCGGGAAGTGTCCCTGGAAGAAGTCCTCGTTGACCGTGACGTTCTTGATGGCCGAGACGTGCTCGCCAGCAGTGAACGACGTGACCGCATCGACCATCTGCTGCGGGAAGCGCGAACAGAGCCGGTCGACGACTGGCGGGAGATTGATGGACACGAAGCGCTCGTAAGGCGGCCGGAGGAAAGCAATGGACCCGGTGCGCGCGAGACGCGCCGGGCCCCGGCTGCGGGCGTGCTTACTTGGCGGCGGGCGCGGCGGCCGGCGCGGCAGCGTCCAGCGCGGCCACGACGTCGGCCGTCACGTTCAGGCCGGCGTCCACCCAGACCACGCCAGCATCGGCGATGCTCAGGATGAAGTGCAGGTTCTTGGCCTTGGCGACCTGCTCGATCACCGGCAGCAGCTTCTGCTGGAACTGCAGCTGCAGGTCCTGCGTGAACTCCTGCACGTCCTTCTGGGCGTCCTGACTGGCCCGCTGCAGTTCGGTCTGCATCCGCTCGACTTCCTTGGCCTGCTGCGCGCGGGCGCTCTCGCTCAGGACGGCGCCGCCCTGTTCGAGCTTCTGCTGGGCGGTCTGCAGCTGCTTCTGGCGCGACTCGAGGTCGGCCTGCTTCTTGGCCTGCATGTCCTTGATCTTCAGACCGGCCGCCTGGCCTTCCTTGCTCTGCGTGGCGATCAGGTTGAGATCGACGTAGGCGACCTTGGCATCGGCCGGGAACGGACGCGGAGCGGCCGGACGGGCGGCAGCCGGCTGCGCGGGGGCAGCGGCGGCGGGCGTCTGAGGCGCCGGAGTCTGAGCGCCGGCGGCAGCGGCCACCAGGAACAGGCAGGAAACGGACACAGCAATAGCAGACTTCATCGACAGCAATCCTTTCGACCCGGCATGGCCGTGCCCGCAGGCCCCGGCCGACCCATTATTGAACCACACCCAAGGCTCAGCTCAGAACGTCGATCCGACCGCGAATCGGAACTGGAAGTTGCGAGTCGGGGTGTAGTCGTTGCGAAGCGTCCCTTCACGCTGCGGGTTGGCCGCGAAGATCAGGCGGAAGGGCACGTTGAGTACCGGCATGAAGAAGCGCACTTCGGCGCCGGTCGATGTCTTGAACTCGTTCCACGCGTAGCGCTCGCCGATGTCGCGCACCTGGCCGGCGTCGTAGAACAGCACGAGGCGGACCGGGCCGGCGACGCTGATCAGGTACTCGGCGTTGAACAGCAGGCTCTTGTTGCCGCCGAGCACGATGCCACTGCCCGGATTCTCCGGCGTGCCGATGTCGCGCGGGCCGATGCTGCGGACGTCGAAGCCGCGCACGCTGAACTCACCGCCCTGCACGAGGCGCTCGAACAACGGAAGCGGCAGCGTGTTACCCCACGGCCGGATGTACTCGCCCTCGAAGCGGAAGCCGACCGACGTGCGGCGCGTGTGCTGCAGGAACTGCACGTACTCGACCCGCGGCTTCAGGAACTTGGTGTTGCCGCCCAGACCGGCGAAATCCATCGACGCCGTGAAACGCCGGCCGGTGTTCGGGAAGATCGGGTTGTCGACCGTGTTGTGCACCAGGCTCGGCACGATCTTGCTGATCGTGCGGGCGCCGCTCGGCGTGCAGATCCGGCCGCTCGGGTTCTCTTCGGTGACCGGCGCGTCCGTGCACTGCAGGAGGAGCGAGTCGGCGAGGAACGGATTGCGGCCGATCACCGCCGGGTCGGTGAACCCGTCGTAGAGGTCGCGAATCGTCGTGCGCTCGAGCGAGTACTGGGCGAACGCGCGCGTGAAGTTGCGGGCGACCGGGAAGCCCCACACCGTGTTGAAGCCGGTCGACTCCTGCGTGAACGCGCCGATGTACTGAATCGCACGGCGCGAGATGTCGAGGCCGGCCGTGATCGGCCGGTCGAACAAGTACGGTTCGGTGAACGCGAGCTGGTAGAACTGGGTGCGCGAACCGGCGGCCAGCGACAACGACAACGTCTCGCCGCGGCCCAGGAAGTTGGACGTCGCGAAGGCGAGCTGACCGAAGAAGCCCTCGAACTGCGAGACACCGGCACCGAAGGTCAGCTGGTTGCGGTTCTGCTCCTGCAGTTCCAGCGTGACGTCGACGCGGTTCTTCTCGCCCGGCGTCTTCTTGACGTCGATGCCTTCCTGACCCTCTTCGAGCTGCTTGAAGTAGCCGAGCTGATTGAGGCGGCGGACGCTGTTCTTGAGCGACTCGGTGTTGAAGACGCCGCCCTCTACCAGGTTCAGCTCGCGCCGGATCACGTTGTCGCGCGTCGTCGAGTTGCCCTTGAACGTGATGCGGTTGATGAAGTACTGCTCACCCTCCTGCATCCGCATCGTCACGTCGACGATCGGCGGGCCGTTCGGCTCGGCACCATCGGGCAGGAACTGATCGGGATTGGTCGGATCGACCAGGTCGAGCGGCTTGAGGTCGGGGAACCCGGTGAACTCGAAGTAGCCACCGGTGCCGTACAGCTCGCGGGCCTTCTCGAGTCCCTTGCGGACCTTCTTCTCGGAGTAGTAGTCGCCGGACTCGAGCTTGAAGATCGGCTGCAGCGCCTCGGCCTTGACGACGTTGTTGCCCTCGAAGGCGAACTTGCCGACCTTGTAGCGGCGCCCCTCGGTGACCGGAATGCGGAGCTGCACCTGCCGGGTCTTGCCGTCCTTGGACGTGTCGAGCGTGCGAATCTCCGGCTGTCCGATCCGCGCCGCGATGTAGCCACGCTCGCGATACAGGCCGCGGACGTTCTCGGCGTCTTCCTCGAACTTGGCCTGCTGGTAGATGCCCTTGCCCTTGAAGCGGTTGATCAGCGACCGCTCCTTGTTCTCCTTCATCCGCCGCTTCAGCGCGCCATCGCCGATCGCGGTATTGCCCATGAAGTCGATGTCGGCAATCTGCACCTTCGGGCCGTCCTTGATGGTGAACGTCAGGTTCACCAGCTTGGGCCCGCCGGCAATCGGCGTGATCGTGTGGCTCACCTCGCCATCGAGGTAGCCCTTCTCCGACAGCATCTCGCGCACGACACTCTCGACGCGGCGGATCTGGGCCGGGTCGATGAAGGAGTCGAGGCGGATGACGTTGTTGATCTCGCGCAGCTTCTCGTCGACCTTGGTCGCCTCGATCTTCTCGCTGCCGACGTACTCGACGATCTTGACGCGCTGGCGCTCCTCGAGCCGGAAGCGGACGTACTTGCCGAGCACGCCATTGGGATACGGCGTGTCGAGCACCTCCACCGCGAGGTCATCGAGGAAGTTGGTGGCCCAGAGGCGCTTGAAGTCTTCGACCAGGTCGTCCTCGACCTGCGGCGTGAACGGCACCCAGACGTTCTGGGACGGACGGCTGCCGCGCGCCTTGATGTAGTACAGGTACGTCTCGACCTCGATCGCCGAGACGTTGCCCTGGGTCGGGAAGCAGAGTTCGACGGCGCGGAGCACCGGACCGTTGCCGGACGGGGGCTGCGCGGTGGCACTGGTAGCCGGAATCACGGCGCACCCGCCCTCGGTGTCGAGCACGCTCTTGGCGACGGTTTCGGCCGGCGTCGGCGGCGGCGCGTCGCTGGACGGCGGCGGTGCGGGCGCTGGCTTTTGAGTGGCCGGGTCGCCCGTCGGCACGGCGGGAGGGTCCGACGGCGGCGCGACCGGGGTGGTCGGCAGCGGCGGCTGCGGCACCGTCGGGGGCGTCTGGGGCGAGGTCGGCGGCTGGAGGCCAGCGGCAGCGACCGGAATCGCCCACAGGGCCAGACACAACACCCCAACGGGGGCAGCGAATCTCATGCGTGTTCGTGTGAGTCCTGGGCGTCGCGTCGGCGGGCCCGAGCCTTGCCGAGACGAGCCGGTCCGCACGGGACGCCCTCACCGTGGCAGACCAAGCCGTCAGTGTACGCGAGATGAGACGCCGGGCGCCACCGGACGGTCGGGGTCGGGCACGGCCTCTGTGAAAGACCGTTGGGGCCGCGAATGCGCCAATGCTGGAATGTCGAAACAGACAGGGCCAGTTGCCTACGCGCCGAAGCCGACGCGAAGACGTGTCCCGCGCGGCCCCGTCAGATCCGGCCTTCGTCGTTCGGCCGTCGGCCTTCGACAGGCCGTCTCGGGTTTCGAAGGCACGGGCGCATCTCTGAGGCGCCCGACACAGGTAGGGCCGGCTGTCCCAGCCCGGCCCGATGAGCCTCGTGGAAACAACGGCCCCCCCTACCTTGGCGTGCTGTGCCGCTACACGGTCTGCAACTGCAGGCCCGGGGCTTCGGTGCCGGCCGGACGGTAGTGCGGCTGGCCGTCGGCCATGTAGACGTCGAAGGTGCCGCCGGCCTTGAGGCGACCGCGGATCAGCTCCTCGCTGAGCGGGTCCTCGATGTACTTCTGCAGGGCCCGACGCAGCGGCCGCGCGCCGTACGACCGGTCGTTGCAGGTCACGCCGATGATCCAGTCGACGACATCGTCGCCGAGAATCAGCTTGAGCTGACGGTCGACCAGGTTGCGGTTCAACTGCGCGACCAGCAGCCGCGTGATCGCCCGCAGGTCCTCGTCCGACAGCGCCTCGAAGACGATGATCTCGTCGAGACGGTTGATGAACTCGGGGTTGAAGGTCCGCTTGACCTCGCCGAGCACCTGCTCGCTCACCGTCTTGGTGTCGGCCGACTCCCCGGGCTGGAACCCGAGCGACGCCTTCTTCTGGATGAAGCGGGCGCCGATGTTCGACGTCATGATGATGATCGCGTTCTTGAAGTTGACGCGATTCCCCAGGCCGTCGGTCAGGTGGCCGTCCTCGAACACCTGCAGCAGGATGTTGAACAGGTCGGGGTGCGCCTTCTCGATTTCGTCGAGCAGCACCACCGAATAGGGGTTCCGCTTCACCTTCTCGGTGAGCTGACCGCCCTCTTCGTGCCCCACGTACCCGGGCGGCGAGCCGATCAACTTGCTGACCGAGTGCTTCTCCATGTACTCGGACATGTCGAAGCGAATCAGCGCGTGGTCGCTGCCGAACAGCAGGTTGGCGAGCGCCCGCGCCAGCTCGGTCTTGCCGACACCGGTCGGGCCGAGGAACAGGAAGCTGCCGACCGGCCGCGACGGGCTCTTGAGGCCGGCCCGTGAACGCCGGATGGCGCGCGACACCGCCGAGATCGCCTTGTCCTGGCTGATCACGCGGGCGTGCAGTTCCTCTTCCATCCGCAGCAGCTTGTCGCCTTCGTCCTCGTTGATCGAGGTGAGCGGCACGCCGGTCCACTTGGAGACGACCTCGTCGATCTCCGCGCGGCCGACCGTGACGCGGCGGTTGCTCGACGCCACGTCGAACTTCTCGCGCACGAACTGCAGGTTCTCGCGCGCCATCACTTCCTGCTCGCGGAAGAACTGCGCCCGCTCGAAGTCCTTCTGGGAGACGGCGCTCTCCATCTGCTCGACGGCGACGCGGATGTTGCGGTTGATCTGCCCGAACTCCTCGCTGTACCCCGCCTCACGGAGCTTGGCCTTCGCGCCGGCCTCGTCGAGCAGGTCGATCGCCTTATCGGGCAGGAAGCGATCGGTGATGTAGCGGCTGCTCTGGTAGACCGCGGCCTCGAGCGCCTCACGCGAGTAGTCGACGTGATGGAAGGTCTCGTACCGCTCCTTGATGCCGAGCAGGATCTGGATCGCCTCGCCTTCACTCGGCGGATCGACCTTGACGGCCTGAAAGCGCCGCTCCAGCGAGCGGTCCTTCTCGATGTACTTGCGATACTCGGCCGGCGTCGTCGCGCCGATGCAACGAATCTCGCCGCGCGAGAGCGCCGGCTTCAGGATGTTGGCGGCGTCGAGCGAGCCTTCGGCCGATCCGGCCCCGACCAGCGTGTGCAGTTCGTCGATGAACACGATGATGTTCGGGTTCTCGACGAGCTCCTTCATGATCGCCTTGAGGCGCTCTTCGAACTGGCCGCGGTACTTGGTGCCAGCGACGATCAGCGAGATGTCGAGCGCCAGGATCCGCTTGTCGGCAAGGAAGTGCGGCACGTCGCCGACCGCGATCTTCTGCGCCAGGCCCTCGACGATCGCCGTCTTGCCGACGCCGGGCTCGCCGATCAGCACGGCGTTGTTCTTGGTGCGGCGGCAGAGCACCTGCTGGACGCGTTCGATCTCGGTCTCGCGCCCGACGAGCGGGTCGAGCGACGACTTGAGCGCGGCCTCACTCAGGTCGCGGCTGAATTCGGCGAGCAGCGGCGTCTCCTTGACGCGCGTCATCGTCGTCTTCTCGTTCAGCAGCGCGACGATGTCCTCGCGGACGGTCGCCAGCCGCATCCCCTTCTCCATGAGGATGGTGGCGGCCACCGACTGCTCCTCGCGGAGAATCCCGAGCAGCAGGTGCTCGGTGCCGATGTAGTTGTGCGACAGCTGGTCGGCTTCCTCGGCGGCGAACTGGAGGACGCGCTTGGTCTCGGCGCTGAACGGGATTTCCACCGAGGTCGACACCTTCTCGCGGAACACCGTCCGGCCTTCGACTTCCTTGCGGATGGCCTCGAGGGACAGGTGGGACCGGGCGAAGATCCGGCTCGTGAGCCCTTTGCCTTCGCGGATCAGTCCCAGCAGCAGGTGTTCGGTCTCGATCGAGACGCTCCCCAACTGGCTGGCCTCGTACCGGGCAAAGAAGAGGACGCGCCGCGCTCGTTCTGTATACCGCTCGAACATGTGGTCCCTTGGAAGAGCTCACGCCAACCGACAGCGTGGGGTGCCGTGTGCCCGCATTATACGGGATGCGTCTCGGCCGGTTGCCCGCACGAACACCCGTGTCGGACAGCCGTCGCTCCCGGTTTCCGGCTCGGACACTCCTGCCGGGCTCCTGTACTTAGGACGCCACCCGGCCGGAGCTGGATGGTCGCGCTCAGGCGGGCCGCAACTGCCCACCCTCGAGACGCAGCACGCGGTCACAGGCGTCGGCCAGTCGGCTGTTGTGCGTCGCGATGACGCTCGTGAGCCGCTGCTCCGCGTGCATCTCCCGCAGCAGGGAATGCAAGGATGCGGCCGTGTGTTCGTCGAGGTTGCCGGTCGGCTCGTCGGCCAGCAGCAGCGCTGGCCGGTTGACCAGCGCGCGGGCGATGGCGACGCGCTGCTGCTCGCCGCCCGACAGGGTGCCGGGCCGATGCGAGGTGCGATGTCCGAGGCCGACGCGCTCCAGCAGCGCCTGCGCGCGGGGCCGCGCGTCCGTCATCGGCACACGCCCAATCCGCAACGGCATCTCGACGTTCTCGAGGGCCGAGAACTCCGGGAGCAGGTGGTGAAACTGGAACACGAATCCAACCCGTTGGTTTCGGAAGGCCACCCGCCCGGCGTCATTCAGCGAGTGCAGGCCGACGCTGTCGACCAGCACCTCTCCGCCGTCGATGCTGTCGAGCCCACCCAGGACATGGAGGAGCGTGCTCTTGCCCACGCCCGATGCGCCGACGATCGCCACCATCTGCCCCTCGTCGACCTCGAGGCCGATGTCGCGCAGGACCTCGACCGGCCCGTTGGGCGTGGGGTACGACTTGTTCAGCGCAGAGACGGAGAGGAAGGGCATTGGCAGGCTACGGGCTACGGGCTACAGGCTACCTGAAGTAGGGCACGGGTTCGGTCGGAAGACGCGAGCCCCAGGTAGCCCGCAGCCTGAAGCCTGAAGCCCGGCGGGCTTCACTGATACCTGAGCGCCTGGGCGGGGTCGAGGCGGGAGGCCTGTCGCGACGGGTAGATGGTCGCGAGGAAGCAGATGGCCAGCGCCGCCAGGATGACCAGGACGAAGT
>DATJTM010000794.1:0-2029 GCA_035503395.1 Luteitalea sp. | reverse complement strand
GCTCGCACGCTGGTACACGGGGCGGCACAAGATCATCGCGCGCTATCGCAGCTACCACGGCGCGACGGCCGGCGCGATCACCGCGACCGGCGATCCTCGCCGCTGGCCCGCCGAGCCCGGCATCAGCGGCATCGTCCGCATGTTCGACCCGTACACCTACCGCTGTCCTGCGGGCCACCCCGATCCGTGCCCCGTGTGCACCGGCGCGCCGCACCTCGAGGAGATTCTCCAGTACGAAGGCGCGCACACGGTCGCCGCGGTCATCCTCGAGACGGTGACCGGGACGAACGGGATCATCGTCCCGCCGGACGGCTATCTGCAGTCGATCCGCGAGGTCTGCGACCGCCACGGGATCCTGCTCATCGCAGACGAGGTGATGGCGGGATTCGGACGGACTGGCAAGTGGTTCGGCGTCGACAACTGGGACGTCGTCCCCGACATCCTCACGATGGCGAAGGGAATCAACTCCGGCTACGTGCCGCTCGGCGCGATGACGGTGCGCGAGCCGATCGCCGAGTGGGTGCGCGACAAGTTCTTCGCCGGCGGGCTCACATACAGCGGCCATCCGCTTGCGTGCGCTGTCGGCGTCGCGTCGATCGAGGCGTTCCGCGAGGAGGGCATCGTCGAGCACGCGGCCGAGATGGGACCGGTGTTCCGCGAGGCGCTCGAAGGGCTGCAGGCGAAGCATCCGTCAGTCGGCGAGGTGCGCGGCCTCGGCTGCTTCTGGGGCATCGAGCTCGTGAAGTCGCGGGCGACGCGCGAGCCGCTCGTCCCGTTCAACGCCTCGGGCGAGGACGCCGCGCCCGTCGCACGCATGGCGAGGGCTGCGCTCGACCGCGGCCTGTACCTCATGACGCACTGGAACGTCGTCATGGTGTGCCCGCCGCTCACGATCACGCACGAGGAGTTCGCCGAGGGCATCGCCGTCCTCGACGACGCCCTCGCGATCGCAGACGAGTACTACGTCGACTAGGGCCTGATGTTCTGGTTGACGTGGAACACGTTGTCCGGGTCGTAGCGGCGCTTGACGCTCACGAGCCGGTCGTAGTTCGCACCGAACGAGGCGCGGACCCGGTCCTCGCCCTCCTCCATCATCATGTTCGAGTAGGCGCCACCCATCGAATGCGGATGTAGCGCCTCCCAGTAGGCGACGGTCCACTCCCTCAGCTCGTCGGCAGTCGCCGGCGCCGGATCGACGCCGACCATCACGCCTCCCCACTTCGCGTCGCGGTACGCCCACGCGGTGGCGTCCTTCGCGACTCGACCGGCGGCGCCGTCGACGGGATAGAGATGCATCGTCGACTGCGGCGTCGGCAGCTTGTGCGCAAACTCGACGTGCGCGTCGATCGCGGCATCCGGGATCGAGTCGAAGAAGTCCGCGCGCCAGTACCACTGGTGACCGTGCGGATACAGCGGGTCGAACGCGGCGTTGAGCGCCGCGACCGGCATCGTCATCACGCCGTCCAGATCGGGACGGAGCTCGCGCACCGGACGAAAGGCCTCGTCGGCGCCGTCGGGCGGCCCGGTGTAGCACCAGACGACGGCGCACACCTTCTGCAGCTGCAGCTCCTTGGGGAACGGATCGACCGGCGGCACCGTGAGGAACGCGAACCAGCCGTCGAGGTCGTCGCCGGCGTTCGGAAGGAACTCGCGGTACCAGCGGAGGACCTCCTCGGCGCGGTCGAGCGTCCAGATGGTGGGGCCGCCGACGATCGAGGGCACCGAGCTGAGCCGGAACGTGAACGCCGTCACGACGCCGAAGTTCCCGCCGCCGCCGCGCAGCGCCCAGTAGAGGTCCTCGTGCTCGTTCTCGCTCGCGCGGACGAACGAGCCGTCGGCCAGCACGACGTCGAAGTCGAGGACGTTGTCGATCGACAGCCCGAACCTGCGCGTCAGGTTGCCGATGCCGCCGCCGAGCGTGAGCCCCGCGACGCCCGTCGTCGAGATGATCCCGAACGGGGCCGCGAGGCCGAACGCGCCCGTCGCGTGGTCGACGTCGCCCGCGAGCGCGCCGCCGAGCACGCGCGCG
>DATJTM010000793.1:0-3862 GCA_035503395.1 Luteitalea sp. | reverse complement strand
CACGCGCGTCATCAGTCGGCGGGCAGCCATGGCAGCCCGACGAAATCTAGGCCTTCGGGGCGACCTTGCGGGTCGCTTCCTTCATGCGGGCTGCCTTGCCACGCAGGCCGCGCAGGAAGTACAGCTTGGCGCGGCGCACCTTGGCGGTGCGCACGACCTCGATCTTGTCGATGACCGGCGAGTGGAGCGGGAAGATACGCTCGACGCCCTGACCGAACGACACCTTGCGCACCGTGATCGAGGCGCGCGTGCTGCCTCGGTGCATGCCGATGATCATCCCCTCGAACACCTGGATGCGTTCCTTGTCGCCTTCACGCACCTTCACGTGCACGCGGACGGTGTCGCCGGACTTGACGGCCGGGCGCTGGGTCAGCTGCGCGGACTCGATGGCTTCGATGGTGGGGGTGATCATGACTCTGCTCCGTTCCTCTCGCCGGCGCGCCACGCGGCCAGCCATTGTCGCTCTTCGTCGGGCAACGCCTCGTCGACCAGCAGGTCCGGTCGCCGTTCGTACGTGCGCCGCAGGGCCTGCTGGCGTCGCCAGCGATCGATCTCGCCGTGGTGCCCCGACAACAGCACCGCGGGTACGTCCAGGCCGCGAAAACTCGCCGGCCGCGTGTAATGCGGGTAATCGAGCAACCCGCGCGTGAAGGAGTCGCGCACCACCGACTCCGCATCCCCAACCACCCCCGGCACCAGCCGCGCCACCGCGTCCACGATGACCAGCGCCGGCAGTTCGCCCCCCGACACCACGTAATCCCCGAGTGACACTTCCTCGGTGACCAGCGCCGTGCTCACCCGCTCGTCGACGCCCTCGTAGCGGCCACACAGCAGGACCAGATGGGCACAGCGGCTGTACTCCTCGGCCACCGCCTGCGTGAAGCGTCGCCCTTGCGGCGACGGCAGGAGCACCCGATCGGGTTGCCCCCGCGTCTCCCGCAACTGCTCCACCGCCCGGAAGATCGGTTCCGGCTTGAGCACCATGCCCGGTCCGCCGCCGAAGGGCGTGTCGTCGACCACCTTGTGGCGGTCGGTCGTGTACTCCCTCAGGTCGTGGACCTGCAGGTCAACGACGCCCGCGTCCACCGCCCGGCCGACGATGCCGTCCTGGAGCCCGGCGCGCACCAGCCCGGGGAAGATCGTCACGATGTCGATTCGCACTGCCCTTGCCCGGCCCCGGGGTGTTCAGGTCCAGCAGCCCCTCGGGCGGCCTGACCACGATCAGTTCCGGTCCGAGCACCGGGCACAAGGCCGGCGTCAGCGGAATCTGCACTTCTTCGTCACCGCGCCCCACCACCAGCACGCCGGTGCTGCCGGTCGGCTCGACCCGCAGGACCGTACCGACCTCCTCGCCGCCTTCGGTCCGCACCGGCGTCCCGACGTAGCGGTACCAGTAGTGCTCGCCGTCCGGGAGGGGCGTAAGGGCCGACTCGGGGACGCGCAGTTCGCCGTGCCCCAGCGCCTCGATCGCCTCAATCGTCGCGAAGCCGACAAAGGCCACGAGTGGCCGGTCGCCGTGCATGCGAAACCGTTCGATCTCCAGCGCCACGACCTGTTCGTTGCGCTGGCCGTACACCGTGGCGCCGGCGGCGAAGCGTGTCTCCGGGAAGTCGGTTTCCGACTGCAGCAGCACGTCGCCCCGCAAGCCGTGCGATCGACCGAGTCGGCCGACCAGCACCATGTCTTCCCAGCGCCCCGCGCCGTCCGCGTCAGTGGCGGGGAGCGCCGTCACGGAACTCCACTTGCACCTTCCGGCCGTCGCGATCGGCGGTGGCCTGCGCCAGCGTCCGCAAGGCCTGCGCGGTCCGCCCCTGACGGCCAATCAGCCGTCCGAGCTCGCCCGGTGCCATGAAGACCTCGACGACGGCGATGCCGCGGTGCTCGGCCTCGGTGACCGTCACCTGCGAGGGGTCGTCGGCCAATGCCCTGGCGACGACCTCCACGAGTCCACGCACGTCGCCCATTTAGGCGGTCGCGACGGGCTCGGCGGCGACCGGCGCCGGCACCGGAGCGCGCTTGATCAGCGTGCGCACCGAATCGGATGCCTTGGCGCCGACGCTCAGCCAGTGCTGCAGGCGCTCGCGATCGACCACCACGGCCTCCGGCGACACGCGAGGGTTGTAGTGACCGAGGATCTCGATGAACGCGCCTTCACGGGCATTGCGCGAGTCGATGACCACGACCCGATAGAACGGCGACTTCTTGGCGCCCTGGCGGCGCAACCGAATGGTAACCATGTGCCTTCTTCTCTCAACCGGCCGCAAGGACCGGTTCTCTCCTGCCGACGGCCCGCTCGGCGAGCGGACCCTGCCTACTACTACCGCAGCGACCGCTGCGCCTGCATGGCGGCCTTCATCATGCCGAACTGCTTGCGCAGCTTGCCGCCCCCCTTGCCACCCGCCAGCCCGCCCATCATCTTCATCATCTTCTTCATCTCGAGGAACTGCTTGATGAGGCGATTGACCTCCTCGACCGACCGGCCGCTGCCGCGCGCGATGCGCCGGCGGCGGCTGCCGTTGAGAAGCTGGTGGTTGCGCCGCTCGCGGGGCGTCATCGACAGGATGATGGCCTCGACGTGGCCCATCTGCTTGTCGTCGATCTTGCCCTGCATCTGCTGCTTGATCTGCCCCATGCCCGGCAGCATGCCGAGCAGGTTCTCGAGCGGCCCCATCCGCTTGATCGTCTGGAGCTGCTCGCGAAAATCTTCGAGCGTGAAGTCGTTGTCGAGCAGCTTCTGCTCGAGCCGGGCGGCGTCTTCCTGCGTGACGACCGATTCGGCCTTCTCGATCAGCGACAGCACGTCGCCCATGCCGAGCACGCGCGACACGACGCGATCGGGATGGAAGGCCTCGAGGTCCTCGAGACGCTCGCCGCTGCCGGTGAAGGCGATCGGCACGCCGACGACCGAGACCACCGAAAGCGCGGCACCGCCACGCGCGTCGCCGTCCATCTTGGACAGCACGACACCGGTGACACCGACCCGCCGGTTGAACTCACCGGCGCTCTTGATCGCGTCCTGCCCCGTCATCGCGTCGGCGACGTACAGCTGGTCGGTCGGCACCACGGCGGCCTTGATCGCTTCCAGCTCGATCATCAGCTCGTCATCGATGTGCAGGCGGCCGGCCGTGTCGACGATGACCGTGTCGTAGCCGCGCGTGCGCGCATCGGCGAGCGCGCCCGAGGCGCGCGACACCGGGTCGAGGTTGCCGGCCGGATCGTGCACCGGCACGCCCGCCTGACGAGCCACGAGATTCAGCTGCTCGATGGCGGCCGGACGACGGACGTCGGTCGAGACGACGATCGGGTGCTTGCCCTGCTTGACCAGCCACTTGGCCAGCTTGCCGGTGGTGGTGGTCTTGCCCGAGCCCTGCAGGCCGAGCATGAGGATCACGCGCGGTGAAGTGCCAGCCGGCGGCAGTCCCCCCTGCGTATCGCCGAACAGCGCCAGCATCTCGTCGCGCACGATGCGGACGACCTGCTGACCGGGACTGAGGCTCTTGAGGACTTCGGCATCGACGGCGCGGTCACGCACCTTGTCGACGAAGGCCTTGACGACCTTGAAGTTGACGTCGGCTTCGAGCAGCGCCAGGCGAATCTCGCGCAGGGCGATCTCCACCGTCTCCGGCGTGAGCCGGACCTCTCGCCCGAGAGTGGCGAAGACGTCCTGGAGGCGAGTGCTGAGCGAGTCGAACATGGCGCACGTCCACCCGGACCGTCTCGCGGCCCCGGTGGCAAACGCCGATTGTACCACTGGTTACGCGGGGACCGGGAACCGGGATAGCACACGGCGACAGCGCGCGGGCCGGGTACCGGGTGCCGGGTGCCGGGTACGGGACCGACGGCGTCGACCTCCGCGCAGCAA
>DATJTM010000792.1:0-3670 GCA_035503395.1 Luteitalea sp. | reverse complement strand
ACGCCGAGCGGATCGTAGACCTGCGTCCAAGTCATCGGGGCGGGCGCAGTATAGACTGCAGCGATGCCCGGCGAAGACCTGATCGCGACGCTGCGGCGCCTGGTGCCCGGCGACCGGCTGCTGACGCGGCCCGGCGCGCTGGCCGCCTACGAGTCGGACGGGCTCACCGCCTACCGTGGCCGACCGAGCGCCGTGGTCGTGGCCGAATCCGCCGACGAGGTCATCGCCACCGTTCGCGCCTGCCATGAGGCGCGGGTGCCGTTCATGGCTCGCGGTAGCGGTACCAGCCTGTCGGGCGCCGCCGTGCCGGTCGATGGCGGCGTGGTCATCGCGCTCAATCGACTCAACAGGGTCCTGCACTTCGACCCGGACGCACGTCTCGCCGTCGTCGAACCTGGCGTGATCAACCTGGCGGTGACGGCGATGGCCGCCCCGCACGGGCTCTACTACGCGCCCGACCCGTCGAGCCAGTCGGTCTGCACGATCGGCGGCAACGTGGCGTTCAACTCGGGGGGCGCGCACTGCTTCCGTCACGGCATGACCGCCAATCACGTGCTCGGATTGCGCGTGGTGCTCGGCGACGGGACGGTGGCGACGCTCGGAGGGCCGAGCCTCGAACAGGCCGGGCCCGACCTCACGGGACTGTTCGTCGGCTCCGAAGGCTTGTTCGGCATCGCCCTCGAGATCACGCTGCGCCTGGTGGCGCGACCGCAGGTCTACCGGACGGTGATGGCGGCCTACGACCGGCTGCAGGCGGCCGGCGACGCGGTGTCGCGCGTGCTCGAATCGGGCCTGCTGCCGGGGGCGATGGAGATCATGGACCGGCTCGCGATGGACGCCGCCGAAGCTGCCGTGCACGCCGGCTACCCGACCGGCGCGGCGGCGATGCTGATCGTCGAGTGTGAAGGCGACACACCACAGGTGGCGGCGGAGTTCGAGCGGCTGATGGCCGTGCTGGCCGCCTCGGGCCCGTTGCACACGCACGTGGCCGCCTCGGAAGACGAACGCCTGCGCATCTGGAAGGGCCGCAAGTGTGCCTTCTCGGCAGTCGGTCGCCTGAGCCCCGACTTCATCGTCCAGGACGGCGTCGTGCCGCGAGCGCGTCTCGGCGAGGCGCTGGCCTCGATCGAAGCGCTGTCGCACGCGCACGGCATCCGGGTCGCCAACGTCTTCCATGCCGGCGACGGCAACCTGCATCCGTTGATCCTGTACGACGGACGTGAGGCCGGCGCCTACGAACGGGCCGAAGTGCTGGCGGCAGAGATCCTGCGGCTCTGCATCCGCCTCGGCGGATCGATCACCGGCGAGCACGGAGTCGGGCTCGAGAAGAGGGCTTTCCTGCCCGAGATGTATGCGGAAGCCGATCTCGACGCGATGTACCGGCTGCGCGCCGCGATGGATCCGCACGGCGTCGCCAATCCCGGCAAGAAACTCGCGGACACCGCGGTGGTCGCGGCCTCGCACGGCCTGCATCCGCTCGAGCGGGCCGGCGTCATCTCCCGCGCGTGATGCCCAGGCCGTCCTCCGTCGCCGAACTGGCGAGCCTCGTCCCGGCCTGCGCGCGCGTCGCTGTCCGTGCCGGTGGCACCAAGCCCGGCCTGCTGCCGCCGGATGCGTACGCCGACACTGACGCATCTCGCCGCGGCGCCCCGACGCTGATCGACGCATCGAGCCTGTCGGGGCTCGTCGAATACACCCCCGAGGAGTGCACGTTCACGGCACTCGCCGGCACGCCGGTGCGCGAGATCGAAGCGGCCTTGCGGCCGCACGGCCACCATCTGCCGTTCGATCCGCCTCTCGCCGACGCTGGCGCCACGATCGGCGGCACCGTCGCCGCCGGCATCAACGGATCGTGCCGGTATCGCTTCGGCGGCATCCGCGACTTCATCATCGGCGCGAGCTCGTCGACGGTCGCGGACGCGTGCTGCACAGCGGCGGCAAGGTCGTGAAGAACGCAGCCGGCTTCCTGATGCATCAGGCGCTCGTCGGCAGTTGCGGCACCCTCGCGGTGCTGGCCGAGTTGACGTTCAAGGTCTTCCCCGCCGCCGAGGCCCACGCCACCGTGCGCATCCGGCGCAGCGATCTCGCGGCGGCGCTATCCCTGATCACGACGCTGCAGCGCACGCGTCTCGATCTCGAAGCGCTGGACCTCGAACCGCCGTCGACCGTCGTGCTGCGCCTTGGCGGGTTCCGGGAAGCGCTGGCCGGCCGCATCGACGCGGTGCGCGCCACCATCGACAGTCCCATCGACGTCTGGCTCGACGATGACGATGCGCGGATCTGGAGCGAGGCACGCGAGCTCGCGTGGGCGTCCGCCAGCGACGCACTCGTGCGTGTGCCGGTGACACCCGCAGTGATCGGACGGTTCGATGCCGACATCGCCCGCCTCGATGCGGCGCGCCGCTACACGATTGGCGCCAACCTCGCGTGGGTGTCGGCACCATTCAGTGCAGTCCCGGCGCTGCACGACATCCTGAAGGCGGCCGGCCTCACGGGTCAGGTCATTCGCGGGCCGCGCGGTCCTGCGTTCATCGGCGTGACTGGCAGCAACGCCGTCGAGGCACGCCTGCGCCAGGTGCTCGATCCCGACGGCCGCTTCCTGCCGGCGCCCCCGGTCGCGACATTCGCGGCCACGGAGTGAACGACGCGTGCAACACGACATCCCGCAGCCCGACTCGCAACCGCAGCGCCGCGCCATGGCCCACGCGGTGGCGACCTGCGTGCATTGCGGGTTCTGCCTCCCCGCCTGCCCGACCTACAAGGTGCTCGGCGAGGAGATGGACTCGCCGCGCGGCCGCATCGTCCTGATGAAGCAGGTGCTCGAGGGCACCATCGACGCCGACGAGGCGCGCACGCACATCGACCGTTGCCTCGGCTGCCTCGCCTGCGTCACGACGTGTCCGTCCGGCGTGCCGTACGGCGAGTTGCTCGTGCCCTATCGCGCCGAGACCGAGCGCACGCGTCCGGCCTGGCAACGGATTCGCCGGCAGCTGCTGCTCGACACGCTCGAATCGCCGTCGCTGTTCCGGATGTCTGCACGTGTGGGCAAGGTCGCGCAACGGTTCGCGGCGCTGGCGCCCTCCTCCGTCAAGCCGATGCTGGCGCTGCTTCCTGATCGGCTTCCAGACGCCATCGCTTTGCCTGCGTTGACGCCGGCACTTGGACAGCGTCGAGCGCGCGTGGCGCTGCTGGCGGGCTGTGCCCAGCAGGTGCTGGCGCCCGCGATCAATCAGGCCACCATCGACGTGCTGTCGCGCAACGGCATCGAGGTGCTGGTTCCGCCCGACCAGGGTTGCTGTGGCGCGCTGGCAATGCACGTCGGCGAAGACGAACGAGCGTACGCCCGTGCGACGACGTTGATGCGCGCCTTCCCCGCCGATGTCGACGCCATCGTCACCAACGCCGCCGGCTGCGGATCGGCCTTGAAGGAATACGGACACGCGTTCAAGGGACGGGCGCAGCACGACGCGCTGGCGGCCTTCTCGGCGCGCGTGCGCGACGTCACCGAAGTGCTCGACGAACTGGGACTCGTCGATCCGCCGTCGTTTGCGACGCGGCGCACCGTGGCGTATCACGATGCGTGTCACCTGGGCCACGCGCAGGGCGTCCGTCGCCCGCCGCGCGCCCTTCTCGGGCAGATCGGGAACCTGCAGGTCGTGGAGGTCCCCGA
>DATJTM010000791.1:0-14834 GCA_035503395.1 Luteitalea sp. | reverse complement strand
GCAAATCTGGGATTCCCTTCCGCCGAGATCGATTGCAACATGGTCCATGGCTGGCTCCTTTCACTGTGTGCCTCGAGCACGTCTCAGTGTGAGCGACGGCATCCCCGTCAGCTCGTCGGGGCCAGCCACTTCATCCAATCTGCTCCCCGAGGCGCCCACGGAGTCGGCGCGCGGCGACCAGCCGCGCGTCCGTTCCAAGATGCAGGCCGACTGACCAGGGCATGGGTGTCGAACACGTCGACATCCCTATCGATAGGGCCGGCTCGCCGAGCCGGCGGTCTTGGACGCGGCGGCGCGTCTCTACCAGACTTCGATCGCCGCGCGGGAGCTGCGCGGCCTGGTCGACCGGCCGCACCGGCGGCGCGTCCTTGCCGAACTGCTGGGAAGGCCGGTCTTACGACGCGGCGGCGCGCGGCGAACGGCGCTGGAGGTGGTCGAGGATCGCGCCCGGCATCTGCACGAGGTTCATCACGTGCATGGCGGCGCCGAGCTGGATCGCTTCGCGCGGCATGCCGAAGACGACGCAGGAATGCTCGTCCTGGGCGATGGTTTCGGCACCGGCCTGGCGAAGGGCGAGCAGGCCTTCCGCACCATCGGCGCCCATGCCGGTCAGCAGGAGAGCGACGGTCGGGATGCCCTGGAGTCGCGCCACCGAATGGAACAACACGTCGACGGCGGGCCGCTGGAAGTGCACGGGCGGCCCCTGACGCAGCGCTGCACGGAGCTGCAACCCCGTGCGCTCGACGACGAGGTGATGATCACCGGGCGCGACGTAGGCGGTGCCGGCCTGCAGCAACTCACCGTGCTCGGCTTCACGCACGTGCATCGGGCAGATCGTGTCGAGGCGAGACGCGAACGCCTTCGTGAAGCCCGCCGGCATGTGCTGCGTGATCAGGATCGGTGGCACCTGCGCCGGGAGACGAGTGAGGACCGTCTCGATCGCGCGCGTGCCGCCAGTCGAGGCGCCGATGACGACGAGCCCACTGGCCGGACGCGCGACCGCGCGCGCCGCCGGGGGCGCCGCGGGAGCGGCCACGGGTTCATTCACAGCCGCGGTGGGAGCCGCGAACCGGATCGGCGCCTGCCGCAAGGCGCGAAGGCGACGGAGCAACTGCGCTGTCACCTCACCGACCGACGAGGGACCGCCCGGCTTGGCAATCACGTCGATGGCGCCCAGGCGCAACGCTTCGACGCTGGCGGCCGATCCGACCTTGGTCAGCGAGCTGATCACGATCACCGGCATCGGCCGGTGCTCCATCACCTTGGCGAGGAAGCTCAGTCCGTCGAGGCGTGGCATCTCGATGTCCAGCGTCAGCACGTCGGGCCGATGCTGGATCATCATGTCGCGGGCGATGTACGGGTCGGCCGCCGCGCCGACCACCTGGATGTCCTTCTGCCCGGCGAGACCGTCGGCCAGCAGCTTCCGCACGACCGCGGAGTCGTCGACGATCAGGACCCTCAGCGGCGCCGTGCTCACCGGGCCGCTCCCTCGAGCGTGACGCCGATCAGCACCGGCTGGTCGTTCACCATCACGACGGCCGTCGGCTCGCCCGACGGCGTACCGCCGCTGGACTCGACTTCCGGCGAGGCCAGCGTGAAGCAGCGTCGGCCCTGCACGCCGGTCAGCCAGCTGCCGCAGGACATGTTGGCGAATTCGCCGAGCAGGTCACGCAGCGCCGCCTCGTCGACCGGATCGTCCGGACCCAGGCCGAGAAAGCAGCGGAACAGCTCGTCGGCGAGCGACGGCGGCACGCTGAACGTCGTCCGTCCGCGGAAGTCGCCATCGAACGCCACCGAGGCGTGATGCCAGACACCATCGGTGGCCATCGGGCCATCGGCGGCCGGCTCGGCCCACGCGAAGAAGCTGCGTTCGGCGACGGCGATCACCGCATCGGTCAGCGGTGCGGTCTCAATGAGCGCCATTGTCGGACTCCTGGATCCGCTCGAGCAGGTCGCGCACGACCTCCGGCGGGAACGGCTTGGTGATGTAGGCCATCACGCCGAGGTCCTGGATCTCCTCACGCCGGGCGTCGGATCCGTCGGTCGAGATCACGACGCGGCGCACGTGGTGCCAGCCGCGCTTGTCGATCTCGCGAAGCAGCTGCGGCCCGTTCATGCCCGGCATGTTGATGTCGGTCAACACGGCATCGAACGAACGGGCGCCGAGCACTTCGAGGGCGTCGAAGCCGTTGGCGGCCTCGGTCACTTCACAGTCGGGAGCGGCCAGGGTCAGGGCGCGCCGGATCATCACCCGCATCATCGCGGAGTCGTCCACGACGAGCAGGGACAGACGCCGCTGTGGCTCGGAAGAGTGCGCTTCGATCATGGTCTTTCTCCTACAGGGTGCGGGCCGGTTCGCCCGCCGCGGTGACGACGATGCGGCCGTCCTGCAACGACATCGCCACTGTGCGGGCGCGCCGCCCGCCCACGTCTTCGGTGCGAATGAGCACACCGTTGCCCCACAGCATCTTGCGTGCGGCGAGAATGTTGCGGCGCCCGACGTTCATCACGCCCTCGGTCGCCTCCTGGCTGATCTCGGCGCCACCGACCAGCGTCACCTGCGTCCGCGGCTTCTGCAGCCCGCGCGTGTAGGCTCGCTGGAAGAGCAGGGGAATGCCGGTGTCGGCAAACGCCGCCGGTTGACGCTCGGCACGATCGGGATTGATGCGTGACTCGGGCAGCAGCAGGTGCAGCATGCCGCCGACCCTGACGACCGGATCCCAGATGCACACGGCGATGCAGCTCCCGAGCGCGTGCGTCACGATGCTGGTCTCACCCTCGGTGACGGCGAACTCGCCGATCCCGACGACGACGCGGCTGCTGGCGGCGGTGCTGGACATCATGCCGGGCCCTGCTGGTAGATCGCAGGCGCCACCCAGCGAAGCGTGTGATCGATTCCGTTCAGCGATTCGGAATGGGAGATGAACAGGTACCCGGACGGCGCCAGGTGTCGCTCCAGCATCGACACCACGCGCTGCTGCGTCGGCTGGTCGAAGTAGATCATCACGTTGCGGCAGAAGATGACGTCGAAGCGCTGGTTGAGCGACGAGATCTCCAGCAGGTTCAGCCGCCGGAACTGCACGTGCGACCGCACCGGCGTGGCGACACGCGCCAGGCCTTCCTGGGCCCCCATGCCGCGCTCGAAGTGCCGGCGCAGGACGTCGGTCGGCAGCCCCGCGACGTGATCGAGCGGATAGACGCCGGCCGCCGCCACCTTCAAGGCCTTGGTCGACAGGTCGGACGCCATCACCCGCGCCTCGGGCCACAACGCCTCCGGCAGGTGGTCGCGCAGCGTCATCGCGATGGTGTACGGCTCGTCGCCGCGCGAGCAGGCGGCCGACCAGATCGACGGGGCCCGCCGCTGCTGCGCCGCCGGCGCCAGCACGTGGGTCTTCAGGAACTCGAAATGCTGCGGCTCGCGGAAGAAGCTCGTGTGATTGGTCGCAATCGCATCGAGCAACTCGGTCAGTTCCTGACCGCTCGCGTCGCGCTCCACGTGCGCGAGGTAGGACGAGTACGACGCGAAGCCGCCGTGCCGGAGCCGCTTCTGCAGCCGCGCCGACACCAGCCCGTGCTTGGCGTCGCTGAGCGTGATGCCGCTCTTCTCGTACACCAGACGCACGATCGCCTGCAGCTCACGCGACGTGAGGACCGGGACGCCGGTCTCACCGGCCGGTCTCGGTGCGGTCGGTGCCGCCAGGGACGCGCCGTTCACGCGGCCCGCTCCACCATCGCCGCCGCATCGTCACGGAACAGGACGTCGAGATCGAGCAGGATCTTGACCGTGCCCTTGACCTTGGCCAGGCCGGTCATGAAGTCGGTCGCGACCTCGGTGCCGAACTGCGGCGGATCCTGAATCTCCTGCTCGGTGATGTTGAGCACGTCGCGCACGGCGTCGACCACCACGCCCATCAGGACGCGATCGCCACCGGCGAGCAGGTCGACGACGATGATCGAGCTGCGATCGGTGTCCTCCTGGGCCGGCAGGCCGAAGCGGATGCGCAGGTCGATCACCGGGATCACCTTGCCGCGCAGGTTCATCACGCCGCGAATCGCGGCCGGTACCTGCGGCACCGCCGTGATGTCCATCATCTTGATGATCTCGCGCACCTTGAGCACGGGCAGGCCGTACTCCTCGCGGCTCAACGCGAAGGTCAGGTACTTGCCGGCGAGGTTCTTGGTGGCGGCCGGGGTGGCGGTGGTGTTGTCGTTCTGGCTCATGCTGTCCTTCTCCTGCGTGCCGACCTAGGCGGCCGCCGACGTCCCGAGCTTCAGCTCGAGCAATCCATGTGCGTCGAGAATCAGGCCGACGCGGCCGTCGCCGAGGATCGCGCCGCCGGCCACACCCTGCACCTTCTTGAGGGCTGCGCCGAGCGACTTGATGACGACTTCCTGCTTGCCGAGCAGCTGGTCCACTTGCAGCGCCACGCGGCGGTTGGCGTCCTCGATGACCACCAGAGTCCCCGCCGATGCGTCCTGAACGGCATCGGAGATGCCGAACAGGTCGGCCAGGCGGACCAGCGGCATCAACGTGTCGCGAACCCGCACCATGCGCGGCTGCCCCTGGACTTCGTGGACCTGCTCGGGCAGCGGCCGCAGCGACTCGCAGACCGCAAACGTGGGCAGCACGAAGCGCTGCGCTCCGACACCGAGAATCAGGCCGTCGAGGATGGCCAGCGTGAGTGGCAGTCGGATGGTGAACTTGGTGCCTTCGCCCGGAGTGGTCTCGATTTCGATCCGGCCACGCAGCGCCTCGATGTTCCGGCGGACGACGTCCATGCCGACGCCGCGTCCGGAGATCTCGGTGATCTTCTCGGCGGTCGAGAACCCGGGCTTGAAGATCAGGTGATGAATCTCGTTCGGCGTGAGCGTCGCGTGCTTGTCGACCAGTCCCTGCGACACGGCCTTGGCCAGGATGCGTTCGGCATTCAGCCCGTTGCCGTCGTCGACGATGTCGATGACGACGTGGCCACCCTGGTGGTAGGCGCTCAGCGCCAGGCGTGCGGTCGGCTTCTTGCCGCGCGCGATCCGCACGTCGACCGGTTCGATGCCGTGGTCCAGGCTGTTGCGCACCATGTGCATCAACGGATCGTTGATGTCCTCGACGACGCGCCGATCGAGCTCGGTTTCCTCGCCCGAGAGGACGAGATCGACCGGCTTGCCCGACTTCCGACTGAGATCGCGCACGAGGCGCGCCATCTTCTGGAAGCTCTGGCGAATCGGCACGAGGCGCATGGACATCGCCGTGCGCTGCAGATCCGTGGTGATGCGACGGAGCTGCGCGAGGTTGCGCGCCAGGCGTTCCTCGAGCACGCGCAGGGCCGGATCCTGATGAATGATCGACTGCACGATCACCAGCTCACCGACCATGTCGACGAGGTTGTCGAGCTTCCGCGTGTCGACCTTGACCGACGTCTGTCCGGGCAGATCCTCGGCCCGCTGACGGGGTGTGCCGGTCGCGTCGGCCGGACGATCGGCGCGCGGCGCGGGCGCCGTCTCGGCCTGGACGGCGACCGACGTCGGCACGGCCGCCACGACGGGAGCCGTTCCGGCCGCGGGCTCTCCGTGCGCGAGCAGGCGCTCGAGCGCCACGATCAGCGTTTCGCGCTCGGGCCGGCGTGAGGCGGTGGGCTGACCCGCAAGGCGGCTGCCGAGATCGCGCAGCATCGCCGACAGCAGGTCCACCGACTGCAGGACGAGATCGATGCCCGAGGGGCCGAAGTCGTGCTGGCCGGAGCGGGCCGCGTCGAGCAGGTTCTCGACGGCATGCGCCAGTTCCTGGACCGACGTGACGGCGAGCGCGCCGGCATTGCCCTTCACCGTGTGGAAGGGCCGGAACATCTCGTTGAGGAGGTGACGGTCGCCGGGCGACGTCTCCAGCTGCAGCGCGACCGCTTCGATCGAGCTGAGGTGATCGAGGGCCTCGGCGAGGAACATCCCCGCGAGCTCCGGATCCGCCTGCAGCATGACCAGTTCGGCCTCGAGATCCGGGTCGTCGGCTTCTGCCGCCACGACGGTGGCGGTCGCTGCCGCGGGCACATCGTCATCCGCCGACGCGGAGCTCGGTCCGAGTTCGGCCAGCAGCTGTTCGGCGAGGCGCCACGACTCCCAGCGCTGGCTCAGGGCTTCCACCGCCGGAGCGAGCGTGCGGACGCTGCCGCTGGCGAGTGCCTGATCGAGCGCGACGCGCACCGCATCGACACCGACGAGACCGCCGTCGCGCACGAGCGCGTCCAGTTCGGTCAGGGCCGTCCTGGCCACTGACGGAACGTCATCGTCGGGACCTGTGAGCACCAGTTCGCACGCGACCCGCGAGAGCAGGTCAGAGATGCGCTGGGGAAGCGAAGCGTCTGGGGTGTGAGACATGTGTGTGCGAACGTGTCCGGTTCCGGCGCTGGCTGCGACTGCAGGAATCGAGGGCACCTGCCGATGGACAGGAACGACCATGTCGTAGCCCGTCCGGTGATCGTCGACGGGATGCCGACCCTGCGACGGCCGGAGCCGGTCGCCCTCGAGCCCAGCGCTCGATTCCCGCAATGAATCGGCGGTCGCGCGAACGGACTTGAGCAGGGGCGGTGGCGTTGAAGTCCGTCACCTGCGAGGCCGATTGCGAAACCGGAACGGGGTGACAGCACCCCGGCAAGATCCGGAGTCGGCATGCAGCGGTTCGAAGAAACGTCGTCGTGGTCGGTGGTGATGCCCTTCTGGGCGTCGGCCGAGACCTGTCAGGAAGAGCGTCGGGACGAGGCGCGTGGCCTCATCAACGGCCTGGTCAGCACGGCAGAAGCGGCCGGTGTGGCGCCGATGTCGCTGTTGTTGTCGGCGATGGCGCGTCGCGACCGGCGCCTCGTGGCGCGGGCCCGCCGCACGGCCGAGTGGGCCCGCCTCCTCGGCGAAGCCGTCGGCTCGGAGAGCCTGGCTGCCGACGCCCACGACGTGGCGCTGCTGGCCGACGTTGGGCAGCTCGCCCTCCCGGAAGTGTCCCCGAGCAATCCGTGGCAGGAATGGCAGCGCCGTCGCGCCGCGTACGACGTGCTGCAGGCGATTCCGTCGCTGGCGCATCTCGCGCAGCCGGTGCTGACCGTCAGCGAGCGCTTCGACGGCGCCGGATTGCCGTTCGGGTGGCAGGGCGCCGAGATTCCGTTGACGGCGCGGATCGCCCGTCTGACCCGCGATTTCGACCTGGCCAGCCACGGCTGGTGGCCGGGTCATCCCGCCGGCGTGAGCGCACGCGCCTGCATGGAACTGGTGACGCTGGCCGGCCAGACGGTCGACCCGGCGCTCGTGCACGCGTGGCTGCGCGTCCTGGACCGCGAAGTCGCGGCCGACGTCGCCTGAAAGGTCTGATCACATGTTGTTGATCGTAGGCATCGTCATCGTCCTCGGCTCGGTCGCCGGCGGCTACATGATGCATGGCGGCGTGCTCGGCGCGCTGTGGCAGCTCAACGAGCTGATCATCATCGGCGGCGCCGCCGTCGGCGCGACCGTCATCGGCACCCCGATGCCGCTCATCAAGGCGATGATTGGCCGCTTCGGGGGTTTCTTCAAGAGCCCGCCGTCCAAGGAGACGTACGTCGATCTGCTGGCGCTGCAGTACCAGTTGTATCGCCTGACGCAGCAGTCGGGCGTGATGGCGCTCGAGGCACACGTCGAAGAACCCGAGAAGAGCAGCATCTTCAGCAAGTTTCCGACCTTCCTGGCCAACCACCACGCCGTCTCGTTCCTGTCCGACTCGGTGCGCGTGATCATCCTGGGTGGCGTCACGCCGCACGATCTCGAATCGCTGATGGACGAGGACCTCGAAGTGCACCACCACGAGAGCCTCAAGCCGGCGCAGACGCTCGCGAAGGTCGCCGACGCGCTGCCGGGCCTCGGCATCGTCGCGGCGGTGCTCGGCATCGTCATCACGATGCAGGCAATCGGCGGACCGCCCGAGGAGATCGGCCACTCGGTGGCGGCGGCGCTGGTCGGCACGTTCCTGGGCATTCTCGCGTCGTACGGGTTCGTCCAGCCGATGGCGACCAACATGGAGCACCAGGTGGAAGCGGAAGGCCGCTACCTGACCTGCATCAAGGCTGGCCTGCTGGCCGTCTACAAGGGATTCCCGCCGGCAATCGCCGTGGAGTTCGCGCGCCGCACGCTCCCCGAGGAAGTGCGCCCGACCTTCACCGAAACCGAGCAGGCGTGCAAGGGCCAGGGCAAGGCCGATCTCGCCGCCGCTGCATAGGTAACTGATCGATGTCGAATCACGCACCGGTCATCATCGTCAAGAAGAAGAAGGGCGGCCACGGCGGCCACCACGGCGGCGCCTGGAAGGTCGCCTACGCCGACTTCGTCACCGCGATGATGGCGTTCTTCCTGGTGATGTGGCTGGTCAACCAGCCGCAGGACGTCAAGGACGCCGTCGCCGGTTACTTCAAGGACCCGGGCATCTTCGAGTACGAAGGCGGCCGGTCGCCCATCGCGAGCGGTGCCGGCCTGGTGGGGAACGGCAACGGCAGCGGGAGCGGCGACGTGCAGTCGGCGACCGCCTCGCTGGAACGGGCGGCCGAGCGCATCAAGGAACAGATCAAGAGCATTCCCGGCTTCAAGAACCTCGAGGATCAGGTCGAGGTCAAGGTGACGGCCGAAGGTCTGCGCATCGAATTGCAGGAAGGCGGGCAGGACACCTTCTTCGACTCGGGCAGCGCGCATGTGAAGGGCGAGACGCAGCAGGTGCTGAAGGTGATCGCGAAGGAACTGGCCAGCCTGCCGCAGTCGATCGCGGTCGAGGGCCACACCGACGCGGCACCGATGGGACGCGACCGCGCTTATACGAACTGGGAGCTCTCCGCCGATCGCGCCAACGCCGCGCGCCGGATCATGGAAGCGGCCGGCCTGCCGCCGACGCACGTCAAGGCGGTGCGCGGCTTTGCCGCGACCATCCTGCGGACGCCGGACGAGCCGTTCAACCCGCGGAACCGGCGGGTGTCGATCGTGGTGCAGAACGCCGCGGTGGGCAGCACCATCGCCAAGACGGTGAACGAGGCCACCGGCCCGGGCCATGCGGCCTCGGCGGAGCAGCCGCCCGCTGCAGCGCCGCCCGCGCAAGCGGCCAATGACCATGGGGCCGCCGCGGCGAAACCCGCGACGCCAACCCCGGCGCCGGCGGTCCCCCACGTGGACGTGCACGCCAAGGTACCGTCGCACGGCGACGGTCACGCCAGGACGGCGCCTGCGGCTCACTGACGGGCCATGAACTTCCGATAGAGTTTTCCGCCGTACGGCCGATGAAGGAATAAAGCCACCATCTGGCGCACCTTCAGCGAGCTCTCCCGTGAAAGTTCTGATCGTCGACGACGAGCCCAGCGTTCGTCTCCTGTTGTCCCGCGTACTCCGCCGCGAAGTGGAGTGCCAAGTGAGCGAGGCCACCAACGGCCTCGAAGCCCTCGACCTGCTCGGGCGTGAGTCTTTCGACTTCGTCGTGATCGACGTGATGATGCCGATCATGGACGGGCTGGAAACGCTCGACGCCATCCGGCGGACGCCGTCGCTACGGCACCTGCCCGTGATGGTCCTGTCGGCCGTCCGTGACGAAGCGCGGATTCGACAACTGGTGTCGCTGGGAATCTCGGCCTACCTCACCAAGCCGTTGCGTCCGCTCGATGCGTCGGCCCGCGTGCAGCAATTCGTCGCGTCGGTCGTGTCGAGCGCGCGCGCGGCGGCGAGCCGTGCCCGCCTCGCCGTCCCGGCGGGCGCCCGCCTGCTGGTGGTCGACGGCAACGCCGCCTATCGCGGCGTCGTCCGGGACGCCCTCTCGGCTCAGTTCGACGTGGCCGAAGCCGAGAGCGGCGCGGCCGGCCTGCGAGCCTGCCTCGAGACGCCGCCCGCGGCCATCCTGCTGGGCCAGGAACTCGGCGCCGTGCCCGCGTCGATGTTCCTCCGCAAGGTCCGCGGCCTGCCGCCGCTGGCCCACGTTCCCGTGGTCGTCGCCAACGAGCGCGGGACGGATGACCCGGCGGTTGAAGCCGATGCGTTCGTGAGTCGCACGATGGTGGCCGAGCAGTTGCGACAGGACGTCGAACGCCTGATGGCGGGTTCGCAGGCGCAGCCACAGCTGCTGGACGCCCGTCCCGAACTGCGCGGCCAGATGGTGTCGGCCATGCAGCAGGTCTTCGGCATGCTGCTGGGCGTCGACGTCAGTGCCAGCGACGAGACGCCCACGTCGGGGGAGCCGACCGATGATCTCGTCCGGGTCGGGTTCTCGGTGGCGCTGTGGGACGAAGCCCTGGAGTTCGGCATCCTGCTGTCGCGGGAAATGAGCGAACGCACCACGGCGATGCTGCGGCCCGACGTCGAGGTGGTGGGCGAGGACGACATCGCGGCGACGCTGCGCGAAGTGGCGGTCATCGTCGCCTCGCGCATCCAGAACGCGCTGCGGGCATGCGGAGACGACGTGACGGCGATGCCGCCGCAGGTGGGACCGCTGGCTCTCGCGCCGGATCTCACCAATGGCTGGGTGCCCGTCGGGTTTCGAGGAGCGGCCGGTGAGTTGCGATTCACCGCGTACCTCCGTCTGGTCGGCAAGGCCGCGGCTGTCGCGCCGGAGCTGCACGCCAGAGCCTCGTAAGACATTTGTGACGGGTTGGGTTGCAGCTGACCTTCGGAGTGCCGATTCTTCGAAGGTGAACCTCCGACCGACTGCCCAGACGGCGCAGCGGTCGCCGGTCGAGCGCGCGATGGTCGTCGACGACCTGGCCATTGCGCGAGTGCTCCGCTCGAGCATCCTGCGGGCCGATCTCGGCGGCACGCTCGCGGAGGCCGCATGGGGTGCCGACACGCGGTCGCCGCTGGAGCGCCAGTCGTTCGACGTGAGGATCCCGGACGTCCTGCTGCCGGTGCTGGACGGCATCGCGACGCTGGAAGCCGGGCGCCGGCACCGAGCGCATCGCACACGGCCGGCGATGACCTAGAACAGGCGGGGATGCGCGGCCGTGGCCTCGGCGACGCAGGACCTGCGCTTCACGACCCAGTTGCGTGCGGTCCCGGCCGGCCGCCACCCGCACGATTCGCAGTTGCAGGCCGAGCCCGTTCCGAGGAACCTGAAGATGGACATGTCCGCACTCCCACCCCCCGTCGACACCGAAGTGCTCGACATGCTGGCGTCGCTGCAGGAGCCCGGGGAACCAGATCTGCTGTCCGAGCTGGTGTCCCTCTTCCTCCGCGACACCCCGGAGCGTTTGCAGGACCTCGCGCGGCATCCGCTGGAAGCGGCACCGGTGGCTCGCGTGGCGCATGCCGTGAAAGGCAGTGCCGGCAACCTCGGCGCCATGCATCTGCAGGAACTCGCCAGCCGTCTCGAACAGGCCGGGCATCAGGCGCAGGGCAGCGATCAACTGGCGACGCTGGCCGCCGCGGTGTGCGAGGAATTCAGCCGCGTGGAGACCTATCTGCAAGGTGTGCTCGCCCTGCGGTCCGATGCAGGCCCAACCACACACTGAAGACCTCCGTTGATGAAGTGATGTCGGCGGCTCGACTCGACCAGTCGCCGCTGACACCCACCCACGGGTAGTTGTTTTCACCCGTTCCTCTCCCAACGCCCGGTGTGCGGCGCGCCAGCCTCCTGGCATCGCTTTTGACTCTCGTCACTGTCGTCCGGCGAGTCGCCTCCGACCGCCGGAACATCACAAGAACCGGCAGTTTTCCGTTCATTCACGAGCGGACACGGGAGAGACACACATGGGTTCGCCCCGGACACGTGGCGCACTGGCGCTGACGCCGCGCACGGCGCCGTCGAGTACGACGCAGGAAGCGGTTGCCGAACTGGCGGCGCTCCGCAATCGCCAGTTGGCCATCGAGAAGAGTCAGGCCGTCATCGAGTTCGATCTCGACGGGACCATCCTCACCGCCAACGACAACTTCTGCGCCGCCGTCGGCTACGACCTCGGCGAGATCCAGGGCCAGCACCATCGGTTGTTCGTCGAGCCCGCCGAGGCGGGCAGTCCGGAGTACGCGGCCTTCTGGGCGCGACTGCGGGAGGGCCGCTATCAGGCCGCGCAGTACCGCCGGCTCGGCAAAGGCGGTCGAGAGATCTGGATTCAGGCCTCCTACAACCCGGTGCTCGATACGCAGGGGCGACCGTGCAAGGTGGTCAAGTACGCCACCGACATCACGGCGGATCGCCTGCGGGCTGCCGACGTCGAAGGCCAGCTGGCCGCGATCGGCAAGAGCCAGGCGGTGATCGAGTTCGACCTCGACGGCATCATCCTCACGGCCAACGAGAACTTCCTGGCCGCCGTCGGCTATTCGCTCGCCGAGATTCAGGGCCGTCATCACCGGCTCTTCGTCGATCCGGTCGATGCCGCCAGCGCCGACTACGCCGCCTTCTGGCAGCGGTTGAAGGGCGGCACCTATCAGGCGGCGGAATATCGCCGGATCGGAAAGGATGGCCGCGAGATCTGGATCCAGGCCTCCTACAACCCGATCTTCGACATGAACGGGCGACCCTTCAAGGTCGTGAAGTACGCCACCGACATCACCGCGCGCGTGCACCAGCAGCACCAGCTGCGCCGCCTGCTCGAGGACATCTCCGCGATCGCCGGCACGCTGGCCAGTGCTGCCGAGCAGCTCACGGCGACAGGTCAGCAGATGGACGGCAACGCCACCGAGACCTCGGCGCAGGCCGAAGTCGTGTCGGCGGCGGCGGCGCAGGTCAGCAGCAACGTCAACACCGTGGCCACCGGCACCGAGGAGATGGGCGCCAGCATCCGCGAGATCGCCAAGAGCGCGGCGGATGCGGCGCGGGTGAGCACGACGGCCGTTCGGCTGGCCGATGATGCCGACCGCACCGTCGGCAAGCTCGGGGAGAGCAGCGCCGAGATCGGCAAGGTGGTGAAGGTCATCACCTCGATCGCGCAGCAGACCAACCTCTTGGCCCTCAACGCAACGATCGAGGCGGCCCGAGCCGGGGAAGCGGGCAAGGGCTTCGCAGTGGTGGCCAACGAGGTGAAGGAACTCGCCAAGGAGACGGCGCGCGCCACCGAGGACATCAGCCGGAAGATCGAGGCGATTCAGGCCGACACCCATGGCGCGACGACGGCGATCGGCGAGATCACCGCGATCATCGGCCAGGTCAGCGACATCTCCAGCACCATCGCCAGCGCCGTCGAGGAACAGACGGCGACGGCCAATGAGATTGCCCGCAACGTCCAGGATGCGGCGCGCGGCACCAGTGACATCGCGAGCAGCATCGGCGGCGTGGCCGAAGCCGCCCGCAGCACCACCGACGGCGCTCGCGACTCGCGCGCCGCGGCCGCGGGCCTCGCGCGGCTCGCCGGCGACCTGCAGCAGATGGTGGCCGGCTTCACGGCCTGAGTGCGGACGGAGCGTCTCCCGTGAACCAGCCCGACGATCTCACGCGCGAATTCCTGATCGAAAGCCACGAGGGCCTCGACCGCCTCGATCAGGATCTCGTGGCCCTCGAGCAGGACCCGCGCAACCACGACCGGTTGGCGAGTGTCTTCCGGACCATTCACACCATCAAGGGCACCTGCGGCTTCCTCGGCTTCTCGAAGCTGGAGGCCGTGAGCCACGTCGGCGAGAACCTCCTGAGCCGCCTGCGCGACGGCGACCTGTCGCTGGATGCCGCCATCACGACGGGGCTCCTCGGGATGGTCGATGCCATCCGGACGATCCTCAAGAGCATCGAGACGACGGCGGCCGAAGGTGATGCGGACTACAGCGAAATCATTGCGCGACTGCAGACGCTGAACGAGCGTCCGGACGACACCGCAGCGCCGACGGCACTGGTGGCAGTGCCCACGCCGCCCGCACACGTCGAGACGCCGGCGGCAGCGACGCCCGTGCCCATCCCGGCAATGGTCCCGTCGTCCGAGGACGCCACTGCCCCTGCCACCGCGGCACCGGCAGCGGAGCCGGAACCATGGGATGGCGTCGACCGCAGGAGCGGGGGCGTGTCGGACACGTCCATGCGCGTGGACGTCGGTCTCGTCGACAAGCTGATGAACCTGGTGGGCGAGCTCGTGCTCGCCCGCAACCAGATCGTCCAGTTCACGGCAACGCAGCACGACACCGCCCTGGTCAATGCCAGCCAGCGGCTCAACCTCGTCACGTCCGAACTGCAGGAAGGCGTCATGAAGACGCGCATGCAGCCGATCGGCAACGTCTGGGGAAAGTTCCCGCGCGTGGTCCGCGACCTCGCGGCGATGTGCGGCAAGCAGGTCCGCATCGAGATGATCGGCAAGGAGACCGACCTCGATCGCACGATCATCGAGGCGATCAAGGATCCGCTCACGCACATCATCCGCAACTCGGTCGATCACGGCATCGAGGCGCCCGCCGAGCGCATCGCGCGCGGCAAGCGAGCCGAGGGCACCATCCGGCTGCGCGCCTTCCACGAAGGCGGACAAATCAACATCGAGATCGCCGACGATGGCGGCGGGATTTCGGCGGAGAAGGTACGCGCCCGCGGCCTGGCGCGCCGCCTCATCACGTCCGAGCAGTCGGCGCGGCTGTCCGATCGCGACGTCATCAAGCTGGTGTTCCTGCCCGGATTCTCGACCGCCGACAAGATCACGAATGTGTCGGGACGCGGCGTCGGCATGGACGTCGTCAAGACCAACATCGAGAAGATCGGCGGCACCGTCGACATCCAGAGCGTCCTTGGCGCCGGGACGACCCTGCGGATCAAGATTCCGTTGACGCTCGCCATCATCCCGGCATTGATGGTGTCGTCGGGCGGCGAGCGCTTCGCGATTCCGCAGGTGAGCCTGCTGGAACTCGTGCGCCTCGAGGGCGCACAGATTACTGCCGGCATCGAACGGATCGGCACGGCG
>DATJTM010000790.1:0-3883 GCA_035503395.1 Luteitalea sp. | reverse complement strand
AACTTGAAGAAGTAGCGGCAGTCGGGAGTTGGCGAGTCGGCAGTGGCCTGTCGACACCGGCTGCGTCGTCCCGACTACCGACTACCGACTGCCGACTGCCGACTGCCGTCACCGAACCTGTTATGACTTCTGAAAACGTACTCGACCTGTTCCGCACGCGTGGCGCCCTGCTCGAGGGGCATTTCATCTTGTCGTCGGGGCTGCACAGCACCGGCTACCTCCAGAGCGCGCTGATCCTGCAGCACCCGGCCGACGCCGAGCAGCTCGGCGCGGCGCTCGGCGCCAAGGTGCGCGAGGCGGGGCATGGCGTCGATGTCGTGCTGTCGCCGGCGATGGGTGGCCTGATCATCGGCCACGAGGTGGCGCGGGCGCTGGGCGTGCGGGCGATTTTCGCCGAGCGCCAGGACGGCACGCTGACGCTGCGTCGCGGTTTCCGTCTCGAGCCGGGTGAGCGCGTGCTCGTCGTCGAGGACGTGGTGACGACCGGCAAGAGCACGCTCGAAACCGTGGCTGTGGCCGAAGCGGCCGGCGCGACCGTCGTGGCGGCCTCGTCGATCATCAATCGCGGTGGCGGCGACGGTATGGCGCTGCCGTACGTGTCGCTGGCCGACGCGCGATTCCCGACGTTTGCAGCCGACGCGGTGCCCGATCACCTGAAGGACGTGCCGGCAATCAAGCCGGGCTCGCGCCCCGGACCGAAGTAGCGTGCCGCGCTTCCTCCTGCGCCTGGCCTACGACGGCACGGCCTACGCCGGCTGGCAGCGGCAGGAGAACGCGACCTCCATCCAGGCCATCGTCGAACAGGCGCTGGCGCCGTTGGCGGGCGGGCCGGTCACAGTCAGCGGCGCCGGCCGGACCGACGCCGGCGTCCACGCCGACGGGCAGGCGGCGCACGTCGATCTCGATCGCGACGTGGCCCCCGACGTCGTCGTCCGCGCCGCCAACGCGCGGCTGCCGGACGACATCCGCGTCCGCGCCGCCGATCTCGTTCCCGACGACTTTCACGCCCGGTTTTCGGCGGTTGCCAAGACCTATCGATACACGTGGCTCGTGAGCCAGGCCGGCCACCCGCTGCTGGCGCGCACCACCTGCCTGGCGGCACCCCCACTGGCCCTGCCGGTGATGGCGACGGCCGCCCGGGCCCTGGCCGGCACCCACGATTTCGCCGCCTTCCAGTCGACGGGCACGCCGGTCACCTCGACGGTTCGAACGATGCGCGGTGTCGATTTCGGCATTCGTCCGGCCGAGGACCTCGGCCTCCGGCTGCTCGACGGCGAGCGGGTCGTCGAGCTCGAGCTGACCGCCGACGGTTTCCTGCGGCACATGATGCGCGCAATCGCCGGGACGCTGCTCGAGATCGGACAGGGACGCCGGCCGGTCGACGACGTCCGCCGGCTGTTGGGCGGCGCGCCACGCAGCGAGGCCGGCCCTAACGCCCCCCCTCAGGGCCTCACGCTGGTCCGCGTCCATTATTCGGAAGATCCGCCCTTGCCTTAATTCCGCCCGGTTCCGGGAGGTAGAATGTCCAGCGGCCCATGGCGCTCGATGACCTCTTGAGCTGGCTGTCGCCAGCGTCCCCCGATGCCGATCTGGCGCGGAAACTGGACGTCGACCGCCTGCCCGCCCACATCGCCATCATCATGGATGGCAACGGACGCTGGGCCGGGCAACGACACCTGCCGCGCGTCGAAGGCCACCGCGCCGGCACTCGCGCCGTCCGCGAAGTCATCGAGACATCGGCGCGTCTCGGCCTCAAGTACGTCACGCTCTACGCGTTCTCGGTCGAGAACTGGAAGCGTCCGGCCTCCGAGGTCGCCACCCTGATGGCGCTGCTCAAGCGCTATCTGCGGTCCGAACTCGAGACGCTGCTCTCCAACAACATCCGTCTCTGCATCATCGGTCGCACACAGGATCTCGCGCCCGACATCCAGCACGAACTGCACGTGGCGATGGAGCGCACCAGCCGCAATACGGGCACGACGCTGACGATCGCGCTCAACTATGGTGGGCGCGCCGAGATCGTCGACGCCGTCCGCCTGGCGCTGGCCGACGGCATCCGCCCCGAGGACCTCGACGAGTCGAAGTTCGCGCGGTTGCTCTACACGAACGGCCAGCCCGATCCGGATCTCCTGATCCGCACGTCGGGCGAGATGCGCATCAGCAACTTCCTGCTCTGGCAGATTGCCTACAGCGAGATCCACGTCACCGAGACGCTGTGGCCGGATTTCCGGCGCACGCATCTGATCGAGGCGCTCCTCGACTTCCAGCGCCGTGAGCGGCGCTACGGTGGCATCACCGCCACCCCCGGCCACCCGGTGGCTGCAGGCCGGTGACGCGAGTCATCAGCGCCCTCGTCCTCCTGCCCGTCGTCGTCGGGATCATCTGGGGGTTGCCGCCGTGGGGCACGCAGGCGCTGTGCCTGCTCGTGCTCACGCTGTGCCTGCGCGAGTACGACAACATGGTGTCGCGCAGCGGCCTGGACGTCGTGCCCGGCCTGTCGATGGTGCTCGCCCTCGGCATGTACGGCGTGCTGATCTTCCACCTGCCGGCGCATCACTGGCTGATGCTGGCGGTGGTGGTCACCGGCGTGGCGCTGGTCCTGCGTGGACGGGTGCCGGCCCAGGCGCTGGCCGTTGCGGCCTCCACGGCATTCGCCGTCGCGTACCTGGGCATGGGCGTGGCGACGGTGCCGCTCGTGCGCGAGCTGTACGGCGCCGCCCCGTTGCTCACGCTGATTCTCACGCAGGTGGCCAGTGACACGGCCCAGTACTACGCCGGACGTGCCTTCGGGCGTACGCCGTTGTCGGCGGCGCTGAGTCCCAAGAAGACGCGCGAGGGCGCGATCGGCGGATTGGTTGCGGGTGCAGTCGTGATGACCGCGTTCGGCCGCGTCTGGTTGCCGGGCATCGAATCCTGGCAGCTTGCGATCCTCGGCGTGGGCGTGGCCATCGTCGGCATCGCCGGCGACCTGTTCGAGTCGATGTTGAAGCGCAGCGCCGACGTCAAGGACGCGTCGGGCCTGATTCCGGGCCACGGCGGCATGCTCGATCGCATCGACGCGCTGCTCTTCACGATGCCGCTGTACTACGTCGCGCTGCAGTGGCTCTGGCCGAACGGGCCGGGCGCATGACACGCGTGGCCATCCTGGGCAGCACGGGCTCGATCGGCGTCAGCGCCCTCGAGGTCGTCGCCGCCCATCCCGACCGACTCGAAGTGGTCGGCCTGGCGGCTGGCGGCAATGCCGCCGCGATGGCCGCGCAGGTGGCGACCTGGCGGCCGCGGATCGTCGGCATGGCCACCGACGCCGCGCTGCACGACGTACAGGCGGCGGTGCCGCAGACGGTGCGCGCCGACGTCCGGACCTGGGTGGCTGGCCGCGACGGGTTGGTCGCCGTGGCCACGCATCCCGACGCCGATGTGGTGCTCTGCGCCTGCTCGGGCACCGAGGCCCTCGACGCCGTACTCGCGGCGATTGCGGCCGGCAAGCGTCTCGCCATCGCCAACAAGGAAGTCCTGGTGATGGCCGGGGCGCTCGTGATGGCGGCGGCGCGCGCCCGCGGCGTCGCCGTGCTGCCGGTGGACAGCGAGCACAACGCCATCCACCAGTGCCTGCACGGCCACGGCGCGACGCACGTCCGCCGACTCGTGCTGACGGCCTCCGGTGGGCCGTTCCGGACGACGCCGGTCGAGTCGCTGTCGTCGGTGACCGCGGCCGATGCGCTCAGCCATCCGACCTGGAAGATGGGCCGCAAGATCACCATCGACTCGGCGACGATGATGAACAAGGGGTTGGAGGTGATCGAGGCGCGCTGGCTATTCGACATGCCGGCCGACCGCATCGACGTCGTCATTCACCCCCAGTCGGTGATCCACTCGATGGTCG
>DATJTM010000789.1:0-2173 GCA_035503395.1 Luteitalea sp. | reverse complement strand
CACAGCCTTTACATCCAAGTGCTGATCGGCATCGCGCTCGGCGTGCTCGTCGGGTCGGTCTGGCCGGAATTCGGGGCGTCGCTCAAGCCGCTCGGCGATGGCTTCATCAAGCTGGTGAAGATGCTGATCACGCCGATCGTGTTCACGACGGTCGTTGTCGGCATCGCGCAGATGGGCGCGATGAAGGACGTGGGGCGGGTGGGGTTGCGCGCCCTCGTGTATTTCGAGGTGGTGTCGACGCTGGCGCTCGTCGTCGGCCTGGTCGTCGTGCTGATCGTGAAGCCGGGAGCGGGCATGCACGTGTCGCCCGACTCGCTCAATGCGGGGGCGGTGAGCGCGTACACGTCCGGGGCGGCCCACACCAGTGCGACCGATTTCCTGCTGAACATCATCCCCGACAGCGTCGTCGGCGCCTTCGCGCGCGGCGACATCCTGCAGGTCCTCCTGTTCTCGGTGCTGTTCGGCCTGGCGCTGCTGCACCTGCAGCCGGGCAGCGCCGCCCTCGTCAGCCTGCTCGAGGCGTTGGCGCAAGGCCTCTTCGCGGTGGTCGGCCTGGTGATGCGGCTGGCGCCGATCGGCGCGTTCGGCGCGATGGCGTTCACGATCGGCACCTATGGCGTCGGCACGTTGCTGTCGCTCGGCAAGCTGATGGCCGCGGTCTACATCACCTGCCTCCTCTTCGTGTTGATCGTCCTCGGCGGCATCGTCCGGCTCGCCGGCTTCAACATCCTGAAGCTGATTCGTTACGTGCGCGAGGAGTTGCTGATCGTGCTCGGCACGTCCTCGTCCGAGTCGGCCCTGCCGCGGGTGATGGCCAAGATGGAGCGGCTCGGGTGCTCGCGATCGGTGGTAGGTCTCGTGGTCCCGACCGGGTACTCGTTCAACCTCGATGGCACCGCGATCTACATGACGATGGCGGCGGTCTTCGTGGCGCAGGCCACCGACGTGCAACTCACGCTGTGGCAGACGCTCTCCATGCTCGGCCTGCTGTTGGTCACGTCCAAGGGGGCTGCCGGCGTGACGGGGAGCGGCTTCATCACGCTCGCGGCGACGCTGGCGGCAGTGCCATCGATTCCCGTGGCGGGCCTCACGCTGCTGCTCGGCGTCGATCGCTTCATGTCCGAGGCCCGCGCGCTCACCAACCTGGTGGGCAACGTCGTGGCGACGCTCGTGGTGGCGAAATGGGACGGCGCGCTGGACGTCGAACGCGCGCACCGCATGCTCGACGGCGATCCGGCGCTCGCCGAGACCGAATCCGGTGCGACACTGGCGCCGGCCGATGTCGTCGACACGCCCTGACGGCCGCTGCCACAGTCCTGCCACAATCGAAACGTCTGAACGAAGGGTGCCGCTCGCGAGAGGCATCCTCGTCGGGGCGCGGCGTTCGTCTCCCTCCGTCGCGTCCCGACGCGTTCCTGCGCCATGATGGCGGCATGCCGACCGACGCGGCCGACGTCATCGTGATCGGCGCCGGCGCTGCCGGCCTCGCTGCCGCGCATGCGCTCGGCGCGGCGGGCCTGCGCGTGCTGATCCTCGAGGCGCGTGCCCGTCACGGCGGCCGCATCCTCACGCATCGCCATCCCCCAAACCCACGTCCGATCGAGCTCGGCGCCGAGTTCCTTCACGGCCCGGCCGCGGAGACGCGCGCCCTCATCACCCAGGGTGGCCTGCGGACGGTAGACGTAGCGGGACGACGCTGGCAGCACAGCGCCGCTGGCTTGCGTCCGCTCGATGACTTCTGGCAACGCCTGCACCGCGTCATGCGCTACCTGCCCGACAGCACGAGGCCGGACGAGTCGTTCGCGCAGTTCCTCGAACGTGCGCCCGGCGGCCGTGGTGCGGCCCGCGACCGACGTCTGGCGCGTCAGTTCGTCGAGGGTTTCCAGGCAGCCGACCCGGCCGTCATCAGCAGCCGTTCGCTCGCCGCGGGCAGCGACCCGAGCGATGCGGCCGACGACCAGGCGCTCGGGCGCGTCCTCGACGGCTACGACCGCGTGCTCGACGTCCTCGCCCAGCCGCTGGCACGCCGGATGCGCTATCGCGCCGTCGTCGAGATGGTCCGGTGGGAGCGCGGTCGGGTCGAGGTCGTCGCGCGGGTCGGTGCCTCTCGTCGCGCGCGAACCTACCGAGCAGCGGCCCTGGTGATCACGGTACCGGCGGCGGTGCTGCGGGC
>DATJTM010000788.1:0-2042 GCA_035503395.1 Luteitalea sp. | reverse complement strand
GCGCTCCCACTGCAGGTCGTCGAAGTGGATGCCGGCGCGAATGCGATGGCCGATGCTGCTGACCGTGACGACCCGCGAGCCGGCGACTGGCAGCATGCGGTCCAGCAGCAGGCCGGTCAGGGCGAAGTGCCCGAGGTGGTTGGTGCCGAACTGCAGCTCGAAGCCGTCCTTGGTGGTTCCCTTCGGGGTCCACATCACGCCCGCGTTGTTGACCAGCAGGTCGATGCGCTCGTGCGCGCCGCGCAGCTGGCCCGCCGCGGCGTGGATGGATTCCAGCGACGTCAGGTCGAGCTCCTGCAGCGCCACGTCGGCGTGCGGCGCCGCGGCGGTGATCCTGGCCGCCGCGTCCTTGCCCTTGTCGAGGTTGCGCACCGCGAGAACGACGTGGGCGCCGCGCTCGGCGAGCGCCAGGGCGGTCTCGTAGCCGAGGCCGGTGTTGGCCCCGGTGATGACGGCCACCCGACCCGACTGGTCGGGAATGTCCGAAGTGGTCCATTTGGCCATGCGAGGCTCCTAAGCTTGTAGAGTAAACGGGGCGTGCGCTCCGGTTGATTGTCACTATACGGAACGCGCGCCCCGTTTTGTCAACCGATGGGTGGTGAACAGATGGCGCAGCCCGTGAAGCCGTTGCGGGCCGACGCGGCGCGCAACCGTGCCCGGGTCCTGGACGTAGCCTACGAAACCTTTGCGGCCGAAGGCTTGTCAGTGCCGATCGACGAGATCGCGCGCCGCGCCGGCGTCGGGGCAGGGACCGTCTACCGCCACTTCCCGACGAAGGACGCACTTTTTCAGGCGGTGATCGAAGACCAGCTGCGGCGCCTCGTCGACGACGGCTACGGCCTGCTGAAGTCCGAGGGGCCCGGCGAGGCGCTCTTCACCTTCCTGCGGTCGATCGTGTTGCAGTGGGGCGCGACGAACCGTGGCCTGGTCGACGCGCTGGCCGGAATCGGCATCGACATCGCCAGCGCGGCACCCGACGCCGAGGACGCGTTCCTGGCCGTGCTCGACGAGCTGCTTCGCGCGGCGCAGCGGGCGGGCAGCGCGCGACCCGACATCGGTGTCCGCGAGGTCAAGTCGATCCTGGTCGGCTGCCAGGCCATGGAGGCGTACAACTCCGAGCTGGCCGGGCGGGTGACCGAGGTCGTCGTCGACGGCCTGCGCGCCAAGTCGTAGCGGCTATAGCATCGCGAGCGTGGCGGGGCCGATCGCGGAAGAAGAGGTGCGGGTCAGGCGGCTCGTCGACGCGCAGGACAAGGCGGCGCAACTGTTCGACGAGATCGAGCGGCGCGCGATGATCCGCCCGGGCGTGGGAGAGCAGCAGCTTTCCGACGAGATCCGCGACCTGGCCGCCGAGATGTTCGGCGTGACGCGGCACTGGCATCGGCGCATCGTGCGGGCCGGCGAGAACACCCTGCAGCCCTTCAAGGAACACCCGCCAGACCGGGTGATCGCCGCCGACGACATCGCATACCTGGACCTGGGGCCGATCTTCGAGGAGTGGGAGGCCGACTTCGGCCGCACGTTCGTGCTCGGCGACGATCCTTTCAAGTTGGCCGTCCGCGACGCGCTGCCGCGGGTCTGGCAGGCCGGGCGCGACTACTTCGCGCAACGCCCGGACGTCACCGGCGCCGAGTTGTTCGAGCACGTGGTCGACGTGGCCCGCACCGAGGGGTTCGAGTGGGGCAGTCACATCGCCGGACACCTGCTGGGGGAGTTCCCGCACAAAAAGATCGCCGGTACCGGCGTCCAGTGGTGCATCATGCCCGGATCGGGCAAGCCGATGCGGCGACGGGATCGGACCGGCCGGGTTTGCCACTGGATCCTGGAGATCCATCTGGTCGATCGCGCCCGCGGCTTCGGTGGGTTCTACGAGCAGCTGCTCGACCTGCCCTGAACCGGGCTGGGCTCTTCTTGCACTCGTCATAGGCGAGTGCTAAGAATGACGTTGGCACTCGCGATCGGTGAGTGCTAGGTCGGGACGGTGAGGCCAGCTTTGGTCGTCCGTCGCGGGCACTGCACCCGGCCAGCGTAAGTAACGGGGT
>DATJTM010000787.1:0-2276 GCA_035503395.1 Luteitalea sp. | reverse complement strand
TTCGAGAAGACCTGCGTCGAGTGCCACGGCCCCGACAAGGTCAAGGCACGCCTGCGCATGGATTCGATCGCGGCGCTGCAGAAGGGTGGCAAGAGCGGCGCGCTGTTCAAGCCCGGCGACGCCGAGAACAGCCTCGTGATGCGTCGCGTGCTCGGCCTCGACGGCGAGGACCAGATGCCGCTCGACAAGGACCCGCTCACCGAGGCGCAGATCGACACGCTGCGCCGCTGGATTGCCGGTGGTGCGTCCTTCGGGGCGGGTGGTTCTCAGTAACGCTTCTTCGAATTGGTAGGGACGCGCCGCCGGCGCGTCCGCTCAGAGCGGCCGGCTCGGCGAGCCGGCCCTACCGAGTTCAGCGAGGTTCGAACACCACGGCGAGGTCCGCGGAGGCATCCGGGAGCGGGACGTTCTCCGGGTGCCGGGTGTCGGGCTCCAGCGACACCGTCGCAATCTCCACCGAACGATTGAGGTCGATGACGCGGGCCAGCATGCGCCGGCGGACGCGGACGCCGAGTCGCGCGTCGGGGCGGGTGTTGCGCACGTAGAAGACCGAGCGTTCGGGGCCGCTCCACTGCTGCACCCACGCGGCGTTGAACAGCCCGCGCAGCGACACCAGCGCATGCTCCGGCTCGCCGATCGTCAAGCCGCGCATCAGTTGCCGCATCGTCGCGACCGCCGGCGTCTGCCGTGACCAGGTGCGTTCCGCCTGCACGAGCGGGAAGCCGGGGCGCAGCGGTTCCACCATGAACAGGTAGCCGGCGCCGGTGGCGGTGCGATTCGCGTAACAGAAGCGTTGCGTATCGAAGCACTCGTCGGGCGGGTCGTCCTGCGGCGGGCAGTGCACCGGCCAGAGGCCTTCGTAGAGCAGCACCTTCTGGCAGTCTGCGGTCGCCGATGGCACGACCGGCGGCTCGACGTGCGAGACGCGCTCGGCAAAGACCTCGGGACGCGGATCGCTCCACATCGGATGGCGGGTCCAGAGCCAGCCCGCCAGCGGCGTCGGCGCTAGGTGCCCCTCGGCGCGCGACGGCAGGAAGGCCACCAGCGTCCACACGGCTGACAGCGCGGCGAGGCCGAGCCCCAGGCGTCCGACGATCGGACTGGCGCTGGACCCGGCCTGCTGCAGCAGCGGCAGCGCCAGGGGCATGAGCCACAGCGCGTATCGGCTGAGGTCGGGGCTGCCGCCATGGTTCTGACTCACCGGCTGGCCCACCGCCCACAACAGCGCCACGGCCGCGAGGCCGCTCGTCGCGACGAACGGATCGCGCAGGCGCGTCAGTTCCTTCCAGGACAACCAGCCGACCGCGACCACCACCGCGATGACGTACGGCGGGTACCGCAGGATGAGGCCCATCGTCACGTCGGTCAGCGGGAAGAAGACGTCGACCAGGCCTGGCCACCGGGTGGCGGTGGAGGCCGCCAGCGGCGACGGAATGCCGAGGCGCCAGAGGTAGTAGATCGGCGGCAGCAGCGTGAGGAGCGCCGCCACGAGCATGCCGGCGCGCCACTGCGGCGACATCAATCGGGCCGGGCGCTCGATCGATCCCCACGCCGCGAACAAGGCGACCACGAGGATGAAGCCGGGGTTCTGGCTGGCCGCCACCCCGAGGAGGACGAGCGCCACCGCGGCATGGGTCGTCCACAGCAGCATCGCGCCAGCCAGGCAGGCCACCAGCAGCAGGTCGGTCGACGGCTTGTCGATCCACCAGACCAAGGGACTGATGACGAGCAGCGACGTCCACGTGGGCGCGGGCGCGGTCACGATCAGCCAGACCAGCGCCCCGAGCAGCCCGACGTGCAGGGCGACGAAGCCCCACAGCGGCGAGAGGCCGGCCATCAACGCGATCTTGACGAAGGGTGTCGCCAGCAGAGGATAGAGCCAGAAGTGCGGCACATCCTGGCGGCCGTCCCGACCGACGAGATCGGGGTAGCGCAACGTCGCCGTGGCGAAGGAAGGACCCAGGGCCCGGAGCTCGGCTTCGAGTGAAGGAATCTGGTCAGGCGCGAGCGAGGGCCCGTGCCCGCGCGCGAGACCGATCGCGACGGCCACATGTTCGTGCCCGTCGCCCACGCGCACCGGATTGGCTTGCCACAGTGCCACTCCGAGCCAGGCCACGAGGCAGAGCGCCCATGCGTGCCGGCTCACGGCCGTCGATCATACCCGGCCTCCCGCATTTGCCGAGGTGGCGGCTTCGGCAGAGTGCAGAATCGCGGCCGATGCGATCGAGGCGTGACGTGCCGGGCGCGGGCGTTTAGAGTGCGGCGATGGACGCACG